>NZ_JBEXLL010000021.1:0-80752 GCF_040609955.1 Nocardia sp. NPDC004568 | reverse complement strand
GTCAGGAGGGCGTCGAGATCATTGGTCACACACTGGTCATAGACGCCCTCCGCCCATGTCCGGGCATCGACGGGACTTCGGACTTACTCGTCTAGCCTGGTCGCAGTTGCTGTATCCGCACGTTCGCTGCCGTTCCACCAGTACGCACCCAGTCGCTCGGCTCGGAGAGGACAGGCGCATGAAGGCACTGCAATACGTGACCGTCGGGGCAGAACCGGAGGTCCGCGAGATCCCCACTCCCGAACCGGGCCCCGGCGAGGTACTGCTTCGGGTGACCGCCGCGGGGGTCTGCCATTCCGACGATTTCGTCATGAACAACCCGCCGGAACAGTTCGGTATCGAACTTCCCCTGACCCTGGGGCACGAAGGCGCTGGGCAGGTCACCGCGCTGGGCGAAGGCGTTCGCGGTATCGATATCGGCACGAATGTCGTCGTCTACGGCCCCTGGGGCTGCGGGAACTGCTGGTTCTGCGCACAGGGCCTGGAGAACTACTGTTCCCGGGCCGCCGAACTGGGCATCATGCCGCCGGGGCTCGGCTCGCCGGGTGCCATCGCCGAGTACCTGATCGTCGATTCGCCCCGCCATCTGGTACCGATCGGCGATCTCGACCCGGTGGCGACCGTACCGCTCACCGATGCCGGCCTGACCCCCTATCACGCGATCAAACGGTCGCTGGACAAGATCCGCCCCGGCTCGTGGACGGTGGTGATCGGCAGTGGCGGTCTCGGCCATGTGGCCATCCAGCTGCTGCGGTATCTGTCCTCCACGCGCATCATCGCCCTCGACGTGAACGACGAGAAACTCGAATTCGCCAGGTCGGTGGGCGCGCACGAGGCCGTGCTCTCCGATGACCGGGCCGCCGACAATGTCCGCAAGATCACCGGCCCGTCCGGTGCGAGCCTGGTCCTGGATTTCGTGGGCTTCCAGCCGACCATCGATACCGCCATGGCGGTGGCCGGAGTGGATTCCGATGTGACCATCGTGGGTATCGGCGACGGAAAATCCGCCGCGCGTGTGGGTTTCGGGGTCAGTCCGTACGAAACGGCCGTGACCTCGCCGTACTGGGGCGCTCGGGCCGAACTGATCGAACTGGTCGATCTCGCGCACGCCGGAGTGCTCGAGATCGCGACCGAGCGGTTCAGCCTCGACGAGGCTCCCGAGGCATACCGCCGGCTCGCCGCCGGAACCCTGCGCGGCCGGGCGGTCGTCGTCCCCTGACACTCTTCCCGGACCCCGGGCCGGAGATTCCTACCCGACGCCCCGCCGCGGAACAGTGCGGAGTGGGCACCGATGGGTACAATTCCGGCCCGATCCGATGAGCGGCCCAGCGACCCGCACCCGATAGTGGAGGTCGGACACACCCCGGGCCCCCGTTCCCGCCCAGTGGGAGCCGTCTCGGTCCCGGCCCGGTGACCGGGAGAAACGCCGTCGCTGAGCATCCAGCGCACCTAGCGTCGCCCGCATGGATGCGGTATGTGCCGGAGGCGCCCGATGAAGCGCCTACAGAACCGGGTAGCGGTGGTGACGGGGGCAGCGGGCGGAATGGGCCGCGCCCATTGCCGCCGGCTGGCCGAGGAGGGCGCCGATATCGTCGCGCTCGATCTCGCGCAGAGCGCGGCCGAACTGGTCGCGGTGGCCCAGGAGGTGGAGGACCTCGGCCGCCGGTGCGTGACCGGTTTCGCCGATGTCCGCGACCCGCTGGCGGTCGAGGAAGCCGTGAACACCGGGGTGACGCAGCTCGGCCGGCTGGATGTGGTCGTCGCCAATGCCGGGGTGTACGCCGATCTGGCGCCGGCCTGGGAACTGTCCGACGACGCCTGGCAGCGTGCCCTCGATATCAATCTCACCGGCGTCTGGCACACCGTCCGGGCGGGGGCCGCCCATCTGGACGCGGGCGCGTCGATCATCATCGTCGGGTCGACGAACGGCATCAAGGGTGGTGCTTCGGCCGCCCACTATTCGGCGAGCAAACACGCCGTGGTGGGCCTGGCGCGGACGCTGGCCAACGAGCTCGGCCCGCAGGGCATCCGGGTGAACACCGTGCACCCGGGATCGGTGGCGACGCCGATGATCCTGAACGACGACGTGTACGCGAAATTGCTACCGGGACGGCCGAATCCGACCCGAGACGACGCTGCGCGGGTGCTCGCGGAACGGACGATCCTGCCGGTGCCGTGGGTGGAGCCGGTGGATATCAGCAATGCGGTGTTGTTCCTCGCGTCCGACGAGTCCCGGTACATCACCGGCACCCAGCTCGTCGTGGACGCCGGACTTACTCAGAAGGTGTGAGATGGGACGGGTTTCGGGCAAGGTAGCGCTGGTCACCGGCGCGGCACGGGGTATCGGACGGGCCCAGGCGGTACGGCTGGCCGAGGAGGGCGCCGATATCGTCGCGCTGGATCTCTGCGGTCCGGTGGAGACGGTGATCATCCCACCGGCCACACCGGAAGACCTCGAGCAGACCGTGCGAGCTGTCGAGAAGACCGGGGCTCGGGTCGTGGCCGCTACTGTCGATGTCCGGGACGGCGCGGCGCTGCGGGCGGCCGCCGACCGGGCGGTGGACGAACTCGGCGGCCTGGACGTGGTGTGCGCGACGGCCGGGATCACCTCCAGCGCACCCGGTCTGCAACTGACCGAGGAACAGTGGCGGACGATGCTGGACGTCAACCTGACCGGTGTGTGGCAGACCTGCAAGGCCACCGCCCCGCATCTCATCGCCCGCGGCGGCGGGTCGATGATCCTGACCAGTTCGATCGCCGGACTGGTCGGGCTCGTCGGGGTGGCCCACTACACGGCGGCCAAACACGGCGTGGTCGGACTGATGCGGTCGCTGGCCCAGGAGCTGGCGCCACAGGGGATCCGGGTGAACTCGGTGCACCCGACCAATGTGGACACCCCGATGATCCAGAACGATATGGTCCGCCGGTCGTTCCGCCCCGACCGGGAGAACCCCACCCGCGAAGAATTCGCGGAGGCCGCACTGACCATGAACATGCTGCCCATCCCCTGGGTGGAGCCGGTCGACATCGCGAACGCGTCGCTGTTCCTGGCCTCTGAGGAGGCCCGCTACATCACCGCGGTGACACTGCCGGTCGACGCCGGCAGCACCCAGCGGTAGCAGGTTCAAGTAACTCGGGACGGCCGGCGTACCTACTCCTGAGTGGACCCCAGGTGTTCGTCTTGCCAGCGGGCCAGGGTAAGCGCGAGAGACCGGAAGGAGAGCGCCGACACGGTGTACAGCGCCGTGGCACCCAGCAGACTTCGACCGAGAGCCACCGCGCCCTCGGGGAACCCGAGGGCGCTGGACTGGAAGAATCCGTAAGCCATCAGGGTCGGCGCCACAAGCCAGCTGATCCACCAGACGGAGACCGCACGCAGGTTCTGCCCGGTCGGGTTGCTTGCCCGGACCACATCGCCGACCACGATCACCGGAACCACGAAGTTCACGATGGGTATCAGCCAACCCACGATCGCCCACCACGACGGTAAGCGGTGGCCGGTCGGGGCCAGGAGACCAGCGTTGGCGCGCGCACGTACCAGCCACCCTACGACCAGTGCGCCGACCACAGGCCAGGCCAGGATCATGAACAGTGCACCCGACCCGAGCAGCGCCTGGCCGACCTGCCCTTCGGTCGATTTCTGGGTCGAGCCGAAGGTGAAAGCGGCCGCGGCCATGGCCAAAGGCCCCAGAACCGCGATGAAGACCGCTGTCGTCGCGGTCAGCGTCCATCCCCGTAATGGTCGAATGCCGCGAGTATTGGTGGTGTCTTGCATGGATCCCTCCCGTATCCGTCCGAGGCGGGCGCCTCTTCGGTTGTACCCGGTGATCACCCACGGGAGTCCGGCTGCCGTAATCAGGTTTCCGCCCGGGAGCGACATAGTGGCATTCGATGAGCTCACGTGCAACACGAATCGACCGAATCTCCGGGCGGGGCGAATCAGCCGTCGACGCGCCGGCCAGGAACGCGGCGCCCGCACGTTCCGATGCGTTCGTCCGCGCCAGCGCCATGCGCCCCGGCCGGTCGCCGATTTCGCTGAGCTGTTCGGTCGTCGACGCCCCTCCGAGGCAGGATAGGGTCGATCGCCGGAAATTGTTTCGGGCCCATGCCAGGAGATGAATATGTCGACTTTCATAGATCAGTTGGTGCTGGATCTTCGTGACGGGGCCGATCCGCAACCGGTGCTGGCCGCCCTTCGCCGCAGCGGTGTGAACGCCCACCTGTGGCTCGAAACCCTGCCAGGAGGGAGCTTGCGGTTGATGTTGTACTCGGATTCGGGAGAGTTGTACGAGCTGCCGGAATTCATCATCGAAGCCACGGGGCATCTTATTTCCCGGATCCTCGTGGAGAACAATGGCGATGAATACGGTGCCGAACTCGTCGTCCTCGCCGAACACGAGGGCCGCTTCGTCCGTACCCTGCATCTCAAGGTGGACGGTGAGGACCGACCGGAACGTGGGGACTACGATCAGTTTCCGGTGGACGAGGGGCTGAACGACGACTGGTATGAAGAATACGATTTGGTGTATGGGCCAGAAGCCGGTAAAAGGACCGCTGCAGCGTACGGCGTGGCGGCGGAGAAGCTGGAATCGGACTATCGAATTTTCGATGCGAACCTCTGTACCAATCCCGCATTCGGCTACTTGTGGCGGGCGTTGGATATCTGGATGAGTAATCGGGAACCCGATCTGACCCTGGGTAACCCGGCGCACTAGCGTGCTGAGTCGTTGGTCAGCGCCGTAGGTTGGTGGCAGTAGCCGCCGACCGGGGACACCGGTCACCCGCCCCTGATCGCCTACGACCACCGATCCGGCCACGGACTTTCTCATCCTTTGTCGACTGCCAGGACGTTCATGACGGCTGGCATGGCACCAAAGGGCCCCGGCGGGCGGGTTCGTAAGGTGTTGGCTTTAGGCGAGAGAACACCCCGGAGGTCTCAGACGCGCGCTGAGGAGCAGGACTCCCGGTATCTCAGGCCTTCCGGGTCAGGAAAGCCATGACCGTGGATTCGAAGGCCGCCTTCTGCTCGATCATCGCCCAGTGGCCGCAATCCGGGAACACATGGAGTTCGGCGCGCGGGATGGTGCGCATCGGCAGCAGTGCCATGTCCAGGGGGCTCACCCGGTCGTCACGTCCCCAGGTCACCAGGGTCGGCGCCTTCACCTTGTGCAGCATCGCCCACGGCGGCGGGGCGTCCGCGGCGTCCATGGCACGCACCATCGCGGTGAACGCGGCCCGGCTGTACATGCGGCGGGCGCTGTCGAGGGTGGCCGGATCGGTGGCCTGGGCCCAGCGTTCCTCGATCATCTCCTCCGTGACCAGGGCCGGATCGTACACCATCGAGTGCAGCCAGGCGATCAACCGTTCCCGGGTGGGGTTCTCGGTGAAGTCCTGGAGCAGCCGGATGCCCTCCCCCGGGCCCGGGCTGAAGATGTTCTTGCCGATACCGCCGATGGTCACGATCTTGCCGACCCGGTCGGGATGGGCGATCGCGTAGTTCAGCGCGACCCCGCCGCCCATCGAGTTGCCGACGATATCGACCCGGTCGAGGCCGAGCGCGTCGACGAAGCGGACCACCGCGTCCAGGGCGGTGATCATCGGATGCCCGCCGAAATCGTCACTGACGCCGAACCCGGGGAACTCCAGGATGAGGGTGCGGAACCGTTCGGCGAAGAAATCGAGATTGCCGCGGAAGTTCCGCCAGCCGGTGACCCCGGGCCCGGAACCGTGCAGGAGCAGCAGCGGCGTACCGGAGCCTGCCTCGTAACACCGCAGTGTCCCGGCGTCGGTCCGTATCTCCCGCAGCTCGTGCTCGGTGCTGGAAACCGTCGTCATCGTCAACCCTCCATCTCGGCGTACTTGTTTCCACGCTGCCAGCTGTGCGGCGACCGCTCACCCGGCGTTCCCGGTGAGCGGTCGTTCCGCCACCGGGTCAGCCGAGGCGCCCCGGTACAGGCTCCCGGCGGCGTTCGTCGGTGGGCAGATCACCGTCGGCGACGGCCCGCTCGATGGAATCGCGTAGTGCCGGGCAGGTGGGAATCCATTTGCTGTGCTCCCCCAGGGCCGCCCGGCGGGCGAATTCCGGGCAGGCGGATTCGGCGTCGTCGAGCCATTGCACACTGGTGTGGCTGGGGCTGAACTTCTCCACCAGCACTCGGTTACCGCAGTTGGCGCACTGTACGGGCTGCACGATCACTCCTTCGTCGCGGCGTGGCGGGCGGCGATATAGCCGAACACCATGGCGGGTCCGATGGTGGCGCCGGCACCCGCGTAATCGGTGCCCATGACCGCGGCGGAGGTGTTGCCCGTCGCATACAGGCCGGTGATCACGGCGCCGTCGGCACGGAGGACCTGCGCGTTCTCGTTGTACACCAGCCCGCCCTTGGTACCCAGGTCACCGATGCGGATTCGCAACGCGTAGAACGGTGCTCGATCGAGTACGTCGAGGGTGGGCTGCGGGAGGGTCGGGTCGCCGTAGTAGTTGTCGTAGGCGCTCTCGCCGCGCCCGTGGTCGGTATCGCGGCCGGTACGCGCGGCGTCGTTGTACCGGCGCACGGTCGCCTCCAGGGCCGCCGCGGGCACGCCGATCGCGTCCGCGAGTTCACCGACGGTGGCCGCGCTGCGCACCAGCCCCGAGGACAACCAGTCCGCCGGGAACTTCTGTCCCGGCATGATCCCGCCTATGGGGTAGCGGTTCTTGGCTCTGCCGTCGAACACCAGCCACGCCGGGTCGTGACCGCCCGCCAGCTGCGCGTGCACGAAGGTGACATAGGGGGCGGCCTCGTTGGTGAACCGGACGCCGGAACCGTTCACGATGATCGACCGGGGTATGGATCGCTCCGACACCAGGACCTGGTTGATGCCGTCGGGCCGTTGGAACGACGGCATCCACCAGGCGTCGTCCATGAGATCGACCGCGGCGCCGACGCGTTCCCCGGCCACGATCCCGTCACCGGTGTTGTCGGCGGAGGCGGCGCTGAAATTGTCGCGGGCCCCGGCGGGCAGATGCTGTTTGCGCAGCGCCTGGTTGTATTCGAAACCGCCGGTCGCGAGCAACACTCCGTCCCGGGCCCGGATCCTTATCTCCCGGCCGCCGCGTTCGGCCACCACACCCAGCACCGCACCTGTTTCGTCGGTGATCAGCGACCGCATCGCGGTGTTCAGCCACAGCGGGACCCCGGCGTCGCGCAGGGCCAGGCGCAGCCGGGCGATCAGGGCGCGACCGAGAGTGTCCATATGCCGCCGCAGCATCACGGCTTTCACTGCCCGCAAACCGGTGAGCAGCGCGGTCCAGCGGGCCTTCCAGGTCCGGGTCACCATGTTCAGCTGGACGAAATCCTTGGACGTGATGAACAACCCGGGCGGGGTGGCGAGCGCGGCCGGGCGGAGGTAGGGCTCGTCGGCGCCGAGTTCACGCAGATCCACCGGCAGCGGTTCGATCGACCGGCCGGCCGGCCGGCCACCGGGGGCTTCCGGGTGGTAGTCGGAATAGCCGGTGCACCACTGGAAACGCAGGTGCGGGCCGCTGCTCTCCAGGAATTCCAGCATTGCCGGGCCCTGGTCGATGAACGCGTCCAGATTGGCCGAGGGCACCCGGTCACCGACCACGGCGTCCAGGTAGGCGCGCACATCGGCGCGGGCATCACCCAGACCCTCACGCAGCAGCACCGGGTTGTTCGGTACCCAGATCCCGCCACCGGACAGCGCCGTACTGCCGCCGTAGTAGCCGGCCTTCTCGATGACCAGGGTGTCCGCACCCCGGTCCGCGGCGGCCAGCGCGCCGGTGAGGCCGCCGGCGCCGCTGCCCACGACCAGGAAACCCACTTCGTGATCCCAGTGCTGTTCGGTAGGGGACACGGATATCTCTTTTCTCGTTGCGGTCGAACTCAGCCGAAGCTGATGTCCTCGGCCGACCAGAACGCGCACATACTGGTGATCCGCGCGTGCTCGTCGAAGGTCATGACGTCGATGGGTTCGACGGTGATGGTCTGCTCACCGGTCTCGGTGACCACCCGGAAACCGAACGCGGCACTGTCGCCGCTCACCCGCAGGGTCAGCAGTTCCGTACTGCGACGGGCGGATTCGAGGTTCCCGTAGAATTTCTCGATGGCCGCGCGGCCGGTGTGCGACGGACTGCCCACGGGATCTTCCAGGGTGGCGTTCTCGTCGTAGAGGGCGGCGATATCGGCCGCGGTCCCGGTCGCCACGGCGTCGAGGTAGCGGTGCACGGTCGCGCGGATCTGTTCGGGTTCGGGCATCGGTGGGTTCCTGTTCTGATCGGGGGCCGAGAACCGGCCCGCGACCGCGGGCACGGCGCGCGGCGTCAACGGCCGAGGATGTCGAGTACGGCGAGGTGGGCGAACAGCATCGAGGCGCCGATCGGGTTACCGCCACCGGGGTAGACGGTGCCGCTGACCGCGGCCATCGTGTTGCCCGCGGCGTACAGGCCCGGGATCGGCGTCGCGTAGCGGTCCAGCACCCGGGCGGCGCGATCGGTCCGCAGACCACCCTTGGTGCCGAGGTCGGACAGGCCGAAGGCGGCAGCGTGGAAGGGCCCCCGCTCGATCGGCACCAGCGGCAGCTCACCCTCGGAGAACGCCCGGTCGTAGGCCTCGTCACCGCGGCCGAAATCGGTATCGGCACCCGCGGCGACCAGCGCGTTGTAGCGCTGCACGGTCTCGACGAGGTTCGCCGCGGGCACACCGATGGCCGCGGCCAGCTCTTCCAGCGTCTCGGCGGTATGCCACAACCCGGCGGCCTCGTACTTCTCGGTCTCGACCATCGACACATTCGTGGCCTGCACCGGCGGCCTGACTCCGTCCCGGTCGTCGTAGACCATCCAGAACGGCAGGGTCATCTCCCCGGCGCGCAGCCGGTCGATGGCCGCCCGGCCGAGCCGGTCGTAGGGCGCGGACTCGTTGACGAACCGCTTACCGTCCTGGTCGACGAAGATGCCGCCGGTGAACCACAGCGCGAAGGCCGACCGCCCGTCGGGATGGGTGAGTCCGGGCGACCACCACGCCTGATCCATGAGATCGGTATCGGCTCCGGCGGCGATACCGGCCCGGTGCGCCTTTCCCTGGTTGCCGGGCGGACCCATGGTGTCGCGGGCGGCGCCGGGCACCCCGTAGTGGCGGCGCATCTCGTCGTTGCCCTCGAACCCGCCCGCCGCCAGGATCACCCCGCGCCGGGCCCGGATCGCGATCGGGCCGTCGGGCCGTTCGACGCGCGCGCCGATCACCGCGCCGTCCTCGACGATCAACTCCGTGAGTGCCGCGTTGCGATACAGCCGGACGTCCGGATAGGCCGCCAGAGCGCGCAGGAAACGACCGATCAGCGCCTGCCCGCCGATCAGGAGTTCCGGCGGTTCGGCGCCGAGCCGGTCGGTGTCCAATGGGCCGCGCAGCTGGTCGCGCAGGTCGCCCAGTTCGGCCGCGGGCAACGGGACGGGGACGATATGGCGCTGTCCGTCCGTCCGCGCTTTCGGGGCCGCGCCGAAATAGTCCGGCCACGGATACATCTGGAATTCGAAACGCTCATCGCTCTCCAGGTATTCGATGAGGTCGCGACCGCGGCGCACGAAGGTTTCCTGCAGTTCGTCCGGGGTGCGGTCGCCCACGACCGCGCGAAAGTAGGTGAGCGCGTCGTCGAGCGTGTCGTCGGTACCGGCGCGCACCAGCACGGGATTGCACGGGAACCAGACCCCGCCACCACCCGAATACGCGGTGGTACCACCGAATTTGTCGGTCGCCTCCACCACCGCGACCGACAAACCCTCCCGGGCCGCGGTGTAGGCGCCGGCGAGTCCACCGCCGGACCCCGCCACCAGCACATCCACTTCGTCGTCGAAGTCCACCACTGCTCCACCGCCTCCTCGCGCTGCCGGCTCGTGCCGAGGCCGACGGTAGGGCCGGTGCCCGGCGCGGGCGAACGGTTCTCCCGGTGACCGGGAGAACCGGCGCGATCCGGTGAATGTGCCGGTCAGCGGGAGACGGGCGTCCCGGAGGCGCGGCCCGTCCCTACCGTCGCTGCAGAGCACCGGACACCCGAGCAGTTGGAGGCACTGTGAACCCCGGAAAACCCTCGTCACCCGGCCGGACCCGCGTCGATGTGGCGGTCGTCGGCGCGGGTATCGCCGGGCTGTACGCGCTGCACCGGTTCCGTAGCCGCGGCCTCACGGTGCGGGTGTTCGAGGCCGCCGACGGCGTGGGCGGGGTCTGGTACTGGAACCGCTATCCCGGCGCCCGCTGCGATGTGGAGAGCGTGGACTACTCGTATTCCTTCGACGAGGACCTCCAGCAGGAATGGAATTGGAGCGAGAAGTACGCGGCGCAGCCGGAGATCCTGGCCTATCTCGAACACGTGGCAGACCGTTTCGATCTGCGCCGCGATATCGAATTCGGTACCCGGGTCACCGATCTCCGGCTCGACGAAGCGTCGCTGACCTGGCAGGTGGACACCGACACCGGTAGCCGCGTCACGGCCCGGTTCGTGGTGCTGGCCACCGGGCCGCTGTCGAATGCCAACACCCCGGCGATCGAGGGCCTCGACACCTTCGCCGGGCGGCTGCTGCACACCTCGGCCTGGCCGCACGAGGGCGTCGACCTGACCGGCGAGCGGGTCGGCGTGATCGGCACCGGCTCCTCGGGAATCCAGACGATTCCGGTGATCGCCGAACAGGCGGCGCGGCTGCACGTCTTCCAGCGCACCGCCAACTACAGCGTGCCCGCGGGCAACACCGCGCTCGACGACGAACTCCGGCGGGAACAGAAGGCGAACTACGCGCAGCGGCGCAGAGCGTCGATGGCCAGCGGTGGCGGGTCCCCGCACCAGGCGCATCCGAAATCGGCCCTCGAGGTGAGCGAGGCGGAGCGGCGCGCCGCCTACGAGCAGCGCTGGCGGCTGGGCGGTGTGCTGTTCAGCAAAACCTTCCCCGACCAGCTCACCGATCCCGCCGCCAACGAGACCGCCCGGCTGTTCTGGGAGGAGAAGATCCGCGCCGAGCTCGACGACCCCCGGGTGGCCGAGCTGCTGATCCCCCGCGACCATCCCATCGGCACCAAACGCATCTGCACCGATACGAACTACTACCGCACCTTCAACCGGGAGAACGTGCAGCTGGTGGATCTGCGCGCCACTCCGATCGAACGGATCGACGCGGGCGGCCTGCACACCACGGAGTCGTACTTCCCGCTGGACACCCTGGTGCTGGCCACCGGATTCGACGCGATGACGGGTTCGGTCGCCAAAATCGCGATCACCGGCCGCGACGGACGGACGCTCAACGAGGCGTGGGCGGCGGGCCCGGTGAACTATCTGGGGCTCGGTGTGCCGGGCTTCCCCAACCTGTTCAACCTCACCGGCCCGGGCAGCCCGTCGGTACTGGCCAATATGGTGTTGCACTCGGAACTGCATGTGGACTGGGTGGCCGAGGCGATCGGGTTCGTCGACGAGCGTGGAGCCGCCGCCCTCGAGGCCCGCGCCGACGCGGCCGCGGCCTGGGTCGCCGAATGCGCCGAGCGGGCGTCCGGCACCCTGATGACCCGGGCCAATTCCTGGTACCTGGGAGCGAACATCCCGGGCAAACCGCGGGTCTTCATGCCGTTCGTGAGCGGTTTCGGGGTGTACGGCGAGATCATCGCCGAGGTCGCGGCCGCCGAGTACAAGGGTTTCGACCTGGTCGACCGGTGATGGTTCCGGTGCCCGGCCTCCTCGGCGGTAGTCATATGCCGGACCGGTATATGACCACTGATAGCATTCGGCGAATGACGACGAGCGAACCCGAGCAGGCGCAGATCAACCTGCCGCCGACCAGCTGGGCGGTGCTCGCCATGCTCTCCTACGAAGAGGAGATCTCCGGGTACGACCTGAAGAAATGGGCGGACTGGAGTATCCGCTATTTCTACTGGAGCCCCTCCTACAGCCAGATCTACTCGGAACTGAAGAAGCTGGAACGGCACGGGTTCGCGCATTCGCGGGTCGACGCGGACAATGCCATGCGCGGCCGCCGCCTCTACCGGATCACTCCGGCCGGACGGGCCGCCGTCACCGCCTGGAGCAACAGCGCGCCCGTCGACCCGCCGATGCTGAAACATCATGTGATGCTGCGGATCATGTTCGGTCATCTCAGTTCGCCGGACCGGCTCAAGGAGATCCTGCGCGACCATATCGCCGACGCCGAACGGTTGGAACGCAGCGCCTCCGTGGACGCGGCGGCCGCGAAATCCGAGCCGGGCTGGGCGTACTCACAGATCGTGCTGCAGTGGGCGCAGCGGTACTACGCCGCCGAACGCGACCTCGCCCAGCAGTTGATCGACGATATCGACGCGGCCGAGTCCGCGCTGGTGGCGGCCGAACGCGACGAACGAGCCGACTATCCACACCCCACCCCGGGCCGGTGGCGGGAGGTCGAGCAGCGGGTCAAGGACGAGGACCCCGGGCGGCGCTGAGATTCGGCCGCCTCCGCGCCATGCCGGAGCGCGTCAGCGCGCGGGGCCGTCGATCATCGGGGAGACCCGCAGCGGCCGCGGCGAGGCCGGGGTGCGCGCTCATCCATCCCGGGTACCGGGTCGGCGCCGCTCGGGTCCAGCGGAAACACCGCCGGAAGCCGATCGCCGGCACCGAGCCGGAGCGGACACCCACCCGGATGCCGGTCGCCGGCACCGAGCCGGATCAGCGGCCCACCGGACCGGGGTCAGGTCAGCACCGGTTCCGTACGGACGCAGAAACTGTGGCAGATCCGGTCCCGGACGACGGCCTCCGGGCACTCCGGGTCGAACCAGCGGTCCACCAGACCCCAGTGCACCGGATGCGTGAGGTAGGCACCCGTCAAACCGTCGAGGTCGCTGAACTCCTGCTCCCAGATGTGCGTCCACCGCGCGGCGCCTTCGGCCCGGAGGGCCCGGCTCAACCGCCAGGCCCGGATGGTGGATATGTGCCCGGGCATCCGCAGCAGGTCGGCCTCGAATTCGGCCAGCACCGGCGGGGGCGTGGCCGGGTCCACGCGCAACAGCAGTGTGCGGTACACCGTGCCCGGACTGCGCGGCGCGGCCACACCGTGTACGCCGGGACCGTGGTCGGCCCCGTCGACGCGCAGTACCTCCGGCCGGCCGCACACTTCTGCCAGCCGGGACGCCGCCGCTCGCCCGGTCGCCGGCTCCGCGGAACTCAGGCGCAGCAGGATATCGCCGCCGTTGCGGACCCCGGGCAGAGTCGGTTCGATCAACCCGCCCACCGCCGCACCGGCCGCGGCCCGCAGTTCGGCGAGCAGGGTTTCGAGCGTGCCGGAGGCGGCATCGGGGACCAGATGGATCAGCCGGGTGATCTCATACATCGGCAAGCGCCTCGATATCGCCGGCCGCGGCGGCCGACTCGCGGGTCCGCCGGGCGATCAGGTGCTCGACGCCGGCCCACCACCGGGCCGGCTCCGGGTCGGGCCGGCTGCGCCAGATCGTCTCCCACCATCCGGCGGGACCGTCGAGCTCCCAGGTCACGGTGACCGTATTGGCCCGGTCGTCGAACCAGAGCGGCGGCGCCACCAGGATCCGGTCGAGCACCATCCCCCGCTCGACCGCCCCCGGGACGTACTCCGCGAGATAGCGGTCCACGAACTCCCGTGCGCGGCCGGGCATCGTCTCGATCCGGTCGACGATGTAGACCTTCGCTGCACCCATGGCGCCACGGTATGGCCGCGCGCGGGGGCCCGGCCGGGACCGGCCCACTCTCCGGGAGACGCGACTCCATCCGCGGGCCCACCGACCTACGGTGACCCGATCAGTCGCAGGGCCGGACGAGCTACCGGCCACGAGATCGAGGAGGCCGCAGATGGATTCAGGAGCCGTGCGCGATGCGCGACCCGGACTGCTTCCCGAGGTGGCCTCGATGCTCGCCACCCTGGACAGCGGATTCCCGGACGTCACCACCCTGACGGCGCCCGAACTGCGGGCGATCATCCGCTCCCGCCGCGCACCGCTGCAGTGGCTGCCCGCCATGCGCGACGTCCGGAATCTGACCATCGACGGGCCGGGCGGTCCGCTGCCGATCCGGGTCTACCGGCCCCGGCACGACGCCGCGGCGCTCCCGGTGATCGTGTTCGCGCACGGCGGCGGCTTCGTATTCTGCGATCTGGACAGCCACGACGAGTTCTGCCGCGCGATGGCCGAGGGAGTGGGCGCGGTGGTGGTGTCGGTGGACTACCGGCTCGCCCCGGAACACCCTGCCCCGGCGGCGCACGAGGATATGTACGCCGCGCTCGTCTGGACTGCCGGGCACGCCGCCGAATACGGCGGCGATCCCACGGCGCTCGTGGTGGCCGGAGACAGCGCCGGCGGTAATCTGGCCGCCACCGTGGCCCTCGCGGCCCGCGACCAGGCCGGGCCCCCGATCGCCGCGCAACTGTTGCTCTATCCGGTGATCGACGACGATTTCGACACCGAGTCCTACCGGCGTTACGGCAGCGGGCACTACAACACCGCCGCGGCGATGCGCTGGTATTGGCAGCAGTACGCACCACACGGCACCGCGGACGCCCGCCTGGTACCGACCCGCGCCGACACCCTGGCCGGGTTACCGCCCGCGGTGGTGATCACCGCCGAACTCGACCCACCCTGCTCGTCCGGCGACACCTACGCCCGACTGCTCGCGGACGCCGGTGTCGCGGTACGTCACCGTCGTTACGACGGACTGTTCCACGGGTTCCTGACGATCCCGGCGCTCGCGGTCACCCGGACCGCGCGCGAGGAGATCTGGGAGATGGTGCGCGCCGCGGTCCCGGCCCGCCAGGTGTAGTTCCCGGGTCGTTGTGGCCGATGACCTGAACTCCGGGCAGCGCGACCCGCTCCCGTTCCGGGCCGCCCTGGGCAAGATCGACATCCCGTACATCGGCGCGGGTCGTCCTCGCGCACGGCCCGATGAGGTGCGGGTGAACTCGACCGAGCGGCCTTCGCGATCGACCGCTCACCGGACTCGGCGGTCGCCCCGTGGCGAAACGAAGCCTGTGGCGTACGGGCGGGCGTAGACGCACGCGTATGGAGCCGGGACTCTGAACGATGGAGGGTGTTCGCTTCCTCCGCTTGACTTCTGATCATGAATACGAGCCCGTTCGTGATCCTGACGTCCCTCACCGCCCTCGCAAGTGCCGCCTTCGGCGGAATGAACTACGTGTTCTCCACCTCTGTCATGCGCGGACTGGACCGCACCGGCCCCCTCGACGCCATCACGGCGATGCGCGGCATCAACGCCGACGCGAACACCAACCCGGCATTTCTGCTGGGGTACTTCAGTGCCGCCATCCTGGCGCTGGTGGCCGGCGTGATCGCGGTGACGCGGTGGAATCAGCCCGGCATCCGGTGGGTGCTGGCCGGCGCGTTCTTCGTGATCCTCGGCGCGGTGATCACGATGGCTTTCAATGTGCCGCTGAACAACCATCTGGACAGCGTGAACCCGGAGGGACTGTCGATGGCCGACGCCGCGCGCGAATGGCAGGCGTACTTCTCGACCTGGACGGCGTGGAACCACGCGCGCACGGTCACCGGTTTCGTCGGCGCCGGGCTGATACTGGTCGGCCTCCAGAACCGGTGACGCCCGCCGGCCTGGACGATCCGAACTCGGCGCCGGTCGGCAGCGACCGCAGTGCGGGCCAGCGGGTCGCGAAGCGTTCCGTGCGCACGCTGTCCCGAACGGGTACTGGCGGTCGACGGTGCCTACGGCCTAGCGTCTCGCCATGACCACCACAGCAGTTGTCACCGGCGCCGGCCGCGGTATCGGATCGGCCTTCGCTCGCCGGCTCGCCGATGCCGGCCATCTGGTCGTGCTCACCGATATCGACGGTGACGCCGCCCGGCGCGCCGCCACCGAGATCGGCCGGGGCGCGGTCGGGCTCGAGCAGGATGTCCGCGATATCGCCGGGCATCGTGAGATCGCCACCCGGGCCGCCGCGCTGGGGCGCCTGGCGATCTGGGTGAACAACGCCGGAGTGCTCTTCGCGGGCGACGCCTGGAATCATCCGGACGAGGAGATCGCCACCATCCTGGACGTGAACATCCGCGGTGTCGTGGCGGGGTCCGCGGCCGCGATCACGCAGATGGGGCAGGCGGGCGGGGTCGTGCTGAATGTCGCGTCGCTCTCGGCGCTCACTCCCGTCCCGGGTCTCGCGCTGTACGCCGCGACCAAGGCGGCCGTCCTGTCCTACACGACCTCCGTACAGGGCGACCTCCGGCACGCCGGGCTACCCATCCGGGTCCGCGCCCTGTGCCCCGATGTGGTCGGGACCCGCATGGTGACCGCACGGGCGGCCGACCCCGGCGCGGCGCTGCTGTTCGCCGGCCCGAAGCCCATGGACGAGGACGCCGTCGCCCGGGCGGGTCTGGCGTTGATGGACAGTCACCAGATATTCCGGGTGATGCCCCGATGGCGCGGTGCGCTGGCCCGCGGCGCCGATCTGGCGCCCGCGTTCGGTCTGGGCCTGGTCGCGCTGATGCGCAGACTGGGTGAGCGCCGTCAGGCCGGCCACTGACCGACCACGTCTCCGCTACCGGCGACGGTTCCGGCACCGGAAGGTGACCGGTCCGGCCGGGCTTCTCGGGTAGCGCGCCACCGGTCAGACGTACTGCAACGCCGCCGTGGGCCGGGGCCGCGGCACCGTGCCCAGGGGACGCGCCTGCTGCAGGGTCGGGTGCACCCGGACCCGGCCGTCCTCGACATTGCGCCAGATTCCCAGCGCGGTCATCCGCACCGGTGCGGCCGCGCGGTGGTCGAAACTCATCCGGTCCACCGGCCCGCAGATCGATACCGCGGCCACCGCCTGCCCGATCTCCCCGACCGGCGCGGCCACGCATCCGAATCCGGCCAGTGATTCCTCGCGTTCGAAGGCGATCCCGTGCGCGCGGACCTTGGCCAGTTCGGCCCGCAGTTGCGCCGCCGTGGCGATGGAGTACCGCGTCTTGGGCCGCACGGGCCCGGCGCCGAACACATTGCCGCGCTCCCCGTCGGCGTAGGCGAGGATCGCTTTGCCCACCGCCGTACAGTGCGCGGGCTGGCGGCCCCCGACCCGGGTCGGTACCGCGCCCGCCAGCCGTCCGCCGACCTTGTCCAGGTACACCACGTCCGTACCGTCGAGCACGGCGAGGTGCACCACGTATCCGGTGGTGCGGTGCAGTTCGTGCAGGAAGGGCACGGCGGCGCGGTGCAGCCGGTCCTGGTGCACGGCCAGCGAGCCCAGTTCCATCAGCCGCAGGCCCAGTTCGTAGTCCCGGCCGTCGCGCCGCAGCCAGCGCAGCTGGACCAGCCGCTCCAGGATGCGGTGCGCCGAGGACCGGGGTAGCCCGGTGCGGCGCACGATCTGCGCGAGCGTGAGGCGACCGGGGCCCTCGAACGCGTCGAGAACCAGCGAGACGCGGTCGAGCACAGCGCTCGGGGTGGCGGCGTCGGCCTGGATAGTCATGAGCCCTCCATTGGGTCTACGAGCTGATGCCCAATCGAATATGCCGAATAGGCATATTCCTATTAGTAGCATCCCCTTGTGGCAGCTGTCACACGAATCGCGAAGGTTGGCCGAAAATCACGAACGGCCCCCCGAACCGGGTGATGAACCCGGCCCGAGGGGCCGCTCCGACCATTTCCACACCGGGCCGACCGGGCGACTCCGCCCGCCGATCCGAAGACACACGCGAAGAGCCGAGGCCCGTCCGAGGCCTCGGCTCCGCCGCGCTTACATCGCCGCCAGTGGTTCGCTCCCGGACCAGTCGTGGCCCCAGTAGCTGTCCGCGGTGATCTCCTCCGCGGTGTAGTACTTCTCGTCGACCTTCATCCCGTCGGTCCCGAATTCGATATCCCAGCCGCCGGGAGCCCGCACGTAGAACGACACCATCTTGTCGTTGGTGTGCCGGCCCAGCGTCGAGGACACCGAGAACCCGTCCTTCGCCACCCGGTCCAGCGCCTGCCCCACCGCGTCGAGCGAATCGACCTCCACCATGATGTGCACCAGCCCGGGCGCGCCGCCGTGCGGCGCGGGGCACAGCGCCAGGCTGTGGTGGCGTTCGTTCACGCCCAGGAAACGGATCCGCACCGGCCCGAACTCCGGCGGCGCCGGCACCCGGAACGCGCCGCGCGGCAGGAACCCGAGCACCTCGGTGTAGAACTCGAACGCACCGCCCAGGTCCATGGTCGGCAGCACCACATGCCCCAGCCCCTGGGCACCCGTGACGAACCGGGCACCGAACGGGGTCACCACCGGGCTGTGGTCGAGCACGGGGCCGTGGAACACCTCGAGCGTGGCGCCGGCGGGATCGGTGAAGGTGATCGCCTCCTCCACCCGGCGGGCGTCGGCGTCGGCCTGCGACAGCGACTCCACCGTGATGCCCGCCTTCGACACGGTCTCGCGCACCCGCCGCAGCGCCGCGTGGTCGCGGACCTCCCAGCCGATCCGCACCACCTGGTCGGTTTCCCCGGCGACCACCACGATTCGCGCGGCTCGTTCGTCCATCCGCAGGTAGAGAGCGTTCTCGTCGGGTCCCGAGCCCTCGGCGAAGCCGAGTACGTCGAAGGCGAACTGCCGCCAGCGCTCCAGATCCGTGGTCTGGATCTGTACGTAGCCGAGGCTCTTGATATCGGTCATTGTCGTTCCTGTCGTTCTTCTCGTCCCCGGGCGGTCAGATCATCGAGCGCAGATGCTCGGCCGGATCGAATCCCATCGAGCTCAGCGCCGAGGCGTGGTACACGGTGCTCGGTACGTGGATGGCGTGGTTGAGGCCGGCGTGGGCATCGCGCCAGTACCGCTGCAGTGGTTTGTCCATCCGCAGCGCGTTACCGCCGGAGCGGGCGAAGATCTGGTCCACCGCCATCACCGCCCGCCAGGCCGCCCGCACCTGAGTACGGCGCCCGGCCGCGCGGAGCGCGAAATCCACCTCGCCGCCGGATTCGACAATGCCCCAGATCCGGTCCACATTGGCCAGCAGTTCCTGGCGTGCGGCATTGATATCGGCGGCGGCCTCACTGATCGCGAACAGCACGTACGGATCGTCCTTGACCGCCGTCCCCTGCGCGCCCACCCGGCCGCGCTGGTAGTCCAGGTGCGCGGCCAGCGCGCCCTCCGCGATCCCGATGACCGCCGCGCTGATCCCCAGCGGGAACATCGTCGACCACGGCATCTTGTACAGCGTCTCGGTGACTCCGTATTCGCGCTGCGCGGTGCCGTCGATGACATGGTCCCCGTTCATCACCCGGTAGGACGGCACGAACGCGTCCTTCACGACGATGTCCTTGGAACCGGTGCCCTTCAGACCCACCACGTTCCACGAGTCCTCGACGATCTCGTAGTCGGCGCGGGGCAGGATCATGTGCAGCATGGTCGGCGGATCGGCGATACCGCCCTGCTCGTCACCGAGCATGGCGCCGAGGAAGATCCAGTCGCAGTGGTCGGTGCCGGAACTGAACTGCCAGCGGCCGTTGAAGATATAGCCGCCGTCCACCGGACGGGCGATACCGGTCGGCGCGTACGGCGACGCCATCCAGGTGTCGTTGTCGGCGCCCCACACTTCCTCCTGCACCCGCGGATCGGCGAAGGCCAGCTGCCACGGATGGACCCCGACGATGCCGCAGATCCAGCCGGTGGCCGGATCCAGCGCCGCCGCGGACATCACCGATTCGGCGAACTCCCGCGGATGGGCCTCGAATCCGCCGTACTTCTTCGGCTGCAACAGCCGGATCGGGCCGGCCGATTTCAGCAGTTTCGCGGTCGAATCCGGCAGCCGGCCCAGGCGTTCGGCTTCCGGGGCCTGGTCGCGCAGCTGATCGGCGATCGCCGCGAGATTGTCGAGAACTCTGGTCATGTTGGGTTCCTAGGTAACGCGCGCCGGGTACTTCACCCGGCGCGCACGAGGGATGTTCGGGTTCAGGTGGTGGTGTCGAGTACCGCACCGCGGGCGATGTTGTCCGCGACCTCCGCCTCCCAGCTGGTGACGGCGCGTTCGGTATCGATCTCGAATTCGAACCGTTTGGTCATGTCCTCGGTGACGTCCTCGACATCCACGTAGAACTGCTGATACCAGCGGCGCAGCTGGTACACCGGCCCGTCCTCCTCGGAGAGGAGCGGATTGTCGATGGGCGCCTTGTTCTTCCAGATCTTCACGTCCTGTTCGAAACCCACCTCGACACCGCGCGCGAACTGCGCCGCCATCGCCTCGGCGTCGGCATCCGACATGCCCTGGGGTTTCTTCACCATCGCGCCGTACTGCAGGACGAACGAATTCGACGTGACCGGGTAGTGGCAGTTGATCAGCACCGTCTCGATCGTCATGCCCTGGGCCTCGTTCCACAGCCAGTCGATCATGTAGGACGGGCCGAAGTACGAGGCGTCCGAGCGCAGCGAGGAATGCGGATCGTCGTAGTTGGTGCCGACATTGATATCGCCGCGCGGGGTGGACCGCATGTACTGGGTCGCCACATGCCCTTCGAAGACGTTCTTGAAGTAGCGCGGGAAGGAGTAGTGGACGTAGAAGAAGTGCGCCATATCGACGACGTTGTCCACGATCTCGCGGCAGTTCGACCCTTCGACCAGCAGGGTGTTCCACGTCCAGTCGGTCCACTCCGGAGTGCCGTAGCCCTCGATCTCGGGGATGGTCACCTCGTCGGTGGGTTTACTGCCCTGCGGGTCGTGCCAGACGAACAGCTGACCGTTGCGTTCCAGCGTGGGCCAGGCCCGGGTGCGGGCCAGCGGCGGTACCCGCCGGGCGTACGGGATCCCGGTGCACTTGCCGTTACCGCCCCAGCGCCAGTCGTGGAACGGGCAGGCGATGGAATCGCCCTTGACCGTTCCGTGGGCCAGATTGCCGCCCATGTGCCGGCAGTACGCGTCGAGTACGTGCAGCGTGTCGTCGGTCTCGGACCGGAACACCACCAGCGTGGTGCCGAAAGCCTTGACCTCGTGCGGTTGCCCGTCCCGGAACTGTTTCGCCAGGCCCAGGCAGTGCCAGCCGCGCGCGAACCGGGTCGGGGCAGCGGCCGCCTCGATCTGCCTGTATTCGTCTGTGCCGTGCTGGGGTCGCCCGTTCGGTGCAAGATCCGGCATCGGAACCTCCATGTTCCAGCGGAGTTGTGTGACTGCGCCGATAGTGACCTGGGGCACCGGGTCGCCCCAGTCGCGTTCCCGGTCAGTGGACACGTTTCGCCGCGCGCCCGGGCCGGCTGCGCCGCCGGACCGGAATCACCGGTCACTTCGACCCCTGCGATACTCCGTATCCGGAGTTCGGTGACGGCGGTGTGTGCCATGGTTGTGTTCCCCCCTCGGGGAGTCCTCGTGCCCGCGGACCCGCGACCGCCCCGATGAGGAGCCGGAAACCCGGGCCGTGCTGCGCACCGGCCGCCCGGAAACGGCCCCTGAGCGGGGTGCGCGGCATTGTCGCTGGTTACCCGACGATAGGATTACGGAATGAGCGTCGACAATCGCCGGGTCCGGCCGTCCGCGCCGCCGGTGCGCGCGAACGGTCGCGACGATCCGGGCAGCGACGCCGCCACCGGGACCGAGGAGAGTGCCGCGGCGGCGCGTCCCGTGCGGCGCCGGCCCAAGAATCGGCGCGCCCAGATCGCGGCGGCCGCGGCCAGCGCGTTCGGGTCGCTGGGGTATCACGGCGTGAGCATGGAGGACATCGCCGGCGGGCTCGGGATCAGTTCCGCCGCCCTATACCGCCACTACCCCAGTAAGTACGCGCTGTTCCAGGAGGAATCGCTACGGGTCGGCCAGGCCATGGCCGAATCGGTACGGCTCGACGCCGAGGCCGCGGCGGCCCCGCCCGAGCAGCGGTTGCGGACGGTGCTGGAAGCACTCAGCGCGGTCACGGTGGCCAACCGGGCCAGCGTGGCGCTGGTGCGCTGGGAAGGCCGCTACCTGGAACCGGCGGACCGCGAGATCCGGGACGGCCAGCAGAACGCGGTGCTGGAGGCGCTGGGTACCCAGCTCGCCGCCTACCGTCCGCAACTGCGCGGTCAGGATCGCCAGGTGCTGGTGGTGGCCCTGCTGTCGGTGATCACGAGCATTGCCGATCACCACGCGACGCTACCCACGAAAGCCCTTGTCGGGCTCCTCGTCTCCACCGCCATGGACCTGGCGGCGGTCTCCCTCCCGGAGCCCGGGGACGTCGAACCCGCCCGCCCGGTGGAGATCCCGGAATCGTTCAAGCACGAACTGCTGCTCCGCAAGGGGGTGGAACTCTTCCACGCCCGCGGGTACCCGAATGTGAGCGTGGAGGACATCGCCACCGCGGCGGGCCTGTCCGCGGCGTCCGCGGTATACCGCTTCTACCGCGGTAAGAGCGATCTGCTGGCCGCCGCCTTCCGGCGCGCCGCCGAACGGGTGTCGAGCGCGATCGGTCCCGCGGTGGCCGGAGCCGCCGGGCCCCGGGAGGCACTGGATTCCCTTGTCCGCCAGTACGTCGAGGGTTCGTTCGCCGAACGGGAACTCACTTTCGTCTACTACACCGAGTTCCAGCACGTACCCGCCGAGGAACGCGCCGCCCTGCGCAATGTGCAGCGGTTGAGTGTGGAGGAATGGGCGCGGCTGGTCCGTCAGGTGCGGCCCGAACTCTCCGGCCCGCAGGCGCGTTTCCTCGTGCACGCGGCCTTCGCCCTCGTGGTCGACCTCGGCCGCGCGTTCGGCACGGTCGCGACCGCCTCACAGGAGCGGGTCGCCCTGCTGATGCGGACGATCCTGTACGGCCGGGCCGCCGACTAGCACCGGGTCACGCGGGAACGCCCCGGCCGCCGTACCGGTCACGAGGCCGGACCGGGAGCTAGCGGGGTGATCATCTGATCGACCAGCCAGTGCCCGTCGATATTCTGCATCCGCATCACCATGCTCAGCTGTCCCGGCGCGGGCAGACCTCGAGTACCCAGGCTGGTGATGGTCTGCCCGATCACCACGACGGTCTCGGCCGACTCCGCGTCGGCCGTTTTCACCGCGCACTGGATATCACCGGCCGTGGAGACCACCTGGCCGGCGACCAGCGCCTCCCGCAGTTCGGCGGTGGTCGTCTCGAATTCCTTCTTCCAGTCGCCGGTGGCGCCCGCCGCCACAGCCGAGAAGTACGGGTCCAGATTCTTCGCGTCGTAGTTGGCGAGCACCGGAGCGTAACGGCAGGCCGCCTGCCGCGCGTCCTCGTACGCGGCCAGGGTTTCGGATCTGTCCTGTTCCCGCACGTACAGGTAGCCGGCCGCCCCGACGGCGGCCAGCAGCACGATCGCGGCCGCGACGAGAACGGCGATCATCGGGCGGGTGATCCGGACCGCGGCGCGCGGCGTCCGCGCACCCGTATCGGGTCCCTCCGCGTCCGGCTGCTCGCCGGTGTCCTTCCGCAACCGTTCCGCGCCGGCGCCCGGCGCCGGAGCCGGGGCGTCCGCGGCGGGTTCCGCACTCGCGGCGGGCGACGCGGCGTCCTCGTGCACCGCCGCGGAGTCCGCCGTGTCCCCGGTGTCGCTGTCCACGGCCTTGTTCTCACTCATGCTCGTCTACTCCTCAACGGCCCGGAATCGGGCGGGACAGCTCGTCACCGCTGACGCCGGGCGGTGGTCCGGCGGTGTTGTCGGGCACATTCGGCCGGGGCGCGTTGGCCGAACCGCGCACCTGCAACGCCGGATCATCGGTGACACAGTAGTTGTACAAACGCACCCGGGTATCGGCCATACGCTCGGTCGGGACCAGCGGAATCGTGTTGTACTCGCAGGTGGGTCGCGGCCAGATGTCCACCAGCGTATGGAAGATGCCATCGTGTACCGGCACGTTCAGCGCCGCGGTACCCGCCCGCAGGGCCGGGAACAGCGCCGCGATCGCCGGTTGCCGCAGTTTCGCGGCCCGGGTGATGGCCACGAAGTTGGTGACCAGGTTCGTGATCGGGTCCGTGGTCTCGGTGACGAAACCGCCCACGGTGGCCAGCTGCCCGGGGGCGAGATCCAGCAGCCGGCGCACTTCCTGGTCGGCCGCGGTGAGCTGCTGGAACAGCGCTCCCGCGGAGCCGGTCAGGGTACCGAGGTCGGGCTGGGCGTACTGGGTGGTGTCGGCGATCACGGTGAGGTTCTCGATGAGTTGCCGCGTCTGCGGCAGCAGACCCTCCAGCCCCGCCATGGCACGACTGATGCCGGAGATCATATTGCGCAACCGGTCCGGTCCCCCGGCCAGCGCCTTGTCCAGTTCGTCGACGATCACCGTGAGCCGCTCGGGATTGAGGCCGCTGATCATCGCGCTCATATTCGACAGCAGCGAATGCGTGGTCACCGGTATCCGGGTGCGCGCGACCTCGACCCGGTCACCGTCGCGCAGGTAGGGGCCGGTATCGGCGTCGGGCCGGAAATCCAGGTACTGCTCGCCCACCGCCGACAGCCGCCCGACCACCACGGTGCCGCCCACCGGAATGTCTATCGCGGAATCGAGTTCGGCGACGGCCTCGATCCCGGTCTCCGAGACCCGGACATCGGCGACCCGGCCCACGCGGGAGCCGCGGAAATTGACATCGTTGTCCGGGAGCAGACCACCGGACCCGGTCAGTTCCACCGTCACCCGGTAGGTGCTGCCGGGCAGCAGATCGATCCGCAGCACCTGGGTGCCCAGATACCCGCACCCCACGACCAGCACCACCACCAGGCCGAGATTCGCCACGCCGACCCGATGCCGGACCAGCCAGTTCCAGAGCGGAATGTTCATCGCGGACCTTCCTGCGGCGCCGGGCCGGGCTGCGGCGGGCTGGTCAGCCGGCCCTGGATCTTCTGCAGCACCTGCGCGAGGCTGCCGACGAAGGCCGGCGCATCCGATCCGTCCGGCAGCCGACTACGCGACGGATCGGTCAGCGCGCCGACGCTCAGGTAGGAGACCCGGGCCGCCACGGCCAGGGTCGGGCCCTCGAAGGACTGTTCCAGGGACGGGTACAGCGCGTGCAGACCGTCCAGGGTCTGCCGCAGATTGTCACCCATCGCCGTGAAACCGCCCATGAGCCGCCGGATACTGTCGAACAGGCTGATGAACTCGGGGCCGGTGGTATCGCTGAAATCGCCCAGCGCCGACATGGTCACCGAGATCTTCTGGATCAGCGAGGTGATGTCCCGGTTGTTCTCCGCCACCAGACCCAGCAGGTCGGGGAAGGTGTCCGCGGCCAGACCCAGTTCCTGTTTGCGCGCCGCGAGTTCGCCGGTGAGCGCGGCGACCCCGTGCAACACGCTGTCGATATCGGCGGTGCGGCTGTTCAGCGCGCTCAGCACCTGGGTCATCTCGGTGATCAGATGCCCCAGCTGAGGGGCCCGCCCCGCGAACATCGAATCCATCTCGGCGGTGATCCGCGCCGCCTGATTCAACCCGCCACCGTTGAGCAGCAACGATACCGACATCATGAGTTCTTCCACCGAGGCGCCGGCGCCGGTGTGATCGGTATCGATCACATCGCCTTCCCTCAGCGACACCGCGCCGGGTTCCTCCCGGGGCAGGGTCATGGCGACGAAGATATCGCCGAGCGGCGTCCCCTGCCGCAGTTCCGCGGTGGTCCCGCGCGGTAACCGGATGTCCTCCCGGATGAGCATGTCCACATCGGCGACGAAATCGGTGGTGGAGATATCGGTGACCACCCCGATATCGGTGCCGCCGATCTTCACATGGGCCCGGTCGGGCAGGTTGAGCGCGTCGGCGAACCGCACGCGCAGGGTGTATCCCGGCCCGCCGATACCCGGTTCCGGCATGGGCACGTTCTGCACCGTCAGCGCACCGCACCCCGGTACGGCCAGCACCGCCGCCGTCACCAGGACCGCCAACCTTGCGTGCGTCCTCTTCATCGCGTCATCCCCAGCAGCGCGGCGGTGATCCCGAAATCCGGACCGAAATCCTGGATCCGGCCGGTGCGGCAACCGTCGGAGCGCATCTGCACCCGTTCGCAGAAGGTGGACAGCACCTCGTTGTCGAGCAGTGCCTTGTCCAGCAGCGCGTGCACGCGGAACGCCTGGTGTTCGTGACTCACGCCGTTGGCGAGGTTCTCGAAGAACAGCGGACCCACGTCCACCAGTTCGGTCAGGCCACGAGCGTTGGCCCGCATCTGCGCGGTGATGGTGACGAACCGCTGCAACGCCCCGGCGAGCTGGTCGCGGTTCTCCCCGACCAGCGTCGAGGTGTTGTTCACGAAATCGTTCAACTGGATCAGCACCGCGTGCAGGCCCGGCGACTGATCCCCCATCAGCTGTACCAATTCGGTGAGCCGGGCACTGAAATCGCGCACCGTCTGATCGTTCTGGGCGACAACCTGGGTGATCTCGTTCAGTTCGATGATGGTGTTGGCGATCTGGTCCTTGTTGGCGAAGGTCACCTCGAACGCGGCCGACAGGTCGTCGAGGGTTTCGCGCAACCGGTCGCCGTTACCCTCGAGCAGCGGGAAGAGCACACGGCTGGCCAGCGGTCCGGCCTCGCTGTCGCCTTTGAGCGCGGCGCCGAGCTGGTCGAAATTGTCCAGGATGCGGTCCAGTTCCACCGGGACCCGGGTGCGTTCGATCGGAATATGCGCCCCGTTCGCGAGTTTCGGGCCGGTACCGCTGTAGGCGGGGGCGAGTTCGACGTGCCGGTTGGTGATGAGCTGGGGCGAGATGAGCGCGGCCATGGCGTCGGCGGGTACATCGACGTTCTTGTCCAAGGCCATGGTGACCTCGACGTAGCTACCGCG
The DNA here is from genome assembly GCF_040609955.1 of Nocardia sp. NPDC004568. Taxonomy (NCBI): domain Bacteria; kingdom Bacillati; phylum Actinomycetota; class Actinomycetes; order Mycobacteriales; family Nocardiaceae; genus Nocardia; species Nocardia sp. NPDC004568. Next base: position 54,077 of record NZ_JBEXLL010000021.1, on the reverse strand, counting down.
CGGTGTCACCGTCTCCACCCGGCCGACCGGCACCCCGAGCACCGCGACCTCGTTCCCGGCGTACAGGCCGGCCACATTCTCGAAATCGGCGCTGATCCGGACGTGTTCGCCCAGATATTGTTCCGGCAGTCCCGCGATACTGTCGGGCAGGACCGAGCAGCCCGCCGCGCACAGTCCGGCGATACCGGCCGCGAGCACCCGCGCGAGTATGCGTAGGTTCACTTTCCACACCCCTGTACGACCTGTGCGAAGCACAGCCAGTTGTCCGGCAGGAACCAGGGCGCCCACACATCGGCGTAGGGTCCGTTGCCGATCACATTGTTGAACTGCCGCAGCGAGACCGGCAGGATCTCGTAGAGCCGATCCAGGTTGTCCCGGTTCTTCTCCAGGCCCTGGGTCATCGTGTTCAGGTTCTGGATCAGCGGGCCGAGCTGCCCGTTGTTCTCCAGGCCCATATCGCGCAGCAGCCCCGACAGCGCGGCGACATTGTCCAGCAGCCGGCGCAGCAGGTCCTGGCGCAGGGCCACCGCGTTACCGATCGCCTCACCGCGGGTGAGCAGCATCAGCACGCTGTTCTGGTTGTCGGCGACCAGCTGGGAGACCTGGTCCATGCTCCGCAGCAGGGTGTCGACCTCGTCGCGCCGGGCATTGATCACCTTCGCCAGCGCGCCGATCGAATCCAGCGCGGTCACCGCGAGTTCCGGGGAATCACCCATCTGCCGGGAGAAGACGTCCAGCGCCTGCCGCAGTTTGTCCGGATCGATGCGCTCGATCCGCTCGAACGACGAGGTGTACTTCGGGTCCTGGATGACCTTGGCCAGGTTGTACGGAACCGAGGTGTCGGCCAGCGGGATCCGGCCGTCCGCCGATTCCTTTCCCGAACCGGGCACCAGTTCGATGTGCATCCGGCCGAGAATGGTCGACATCTTTATCGCGGCACGCGCGTCGTCGGCCAGCCGGATATCGCTGCTGATCCTCATCACGACCTCGACCCGGTCGCCGGCCAGGCGTACCGAACGCACCTCGCCGACCTCGATCCCGGAAACGTCTACCGTCGCGCCCGGGCGCATTCCGGCGGCCTGCGCGAATTCCGCGGTCACGGTCTTGTCGCCGAGCCGCAACTGGGAGAGCACACTCGAACCGACGACCAGCGCGGCCACCGCGGCGGCGGCGAGCAGCCCCTGCCACAGGAACCGGTTCTTCGCGAAGGCCGGACGACGCAACCGGGACATCAGCGGCACACCTCCGTCTGCGAATCTCCGCCGATCCGGGAGAAGAGGCCCGGCGGCAGCAGGACCCCCCACAGCGAGACGTCCAGATTGCAGATATAGGCGTTGCCGTAGGCGCCGTAGCCGGTGAAGCGGGCCAGTCCGTTGAGTACGTTCGGCAATTCCACCGCGGCCTGATCGAGGGCGGCGCCGTTGAACAGCAGCAGTTCCACCGCGGTGGTGGCCTGGTCCTGGGCGGAAGCGACATCGGGTTTGACCGAGCCGATCAGCGCGGTCAGCGAATCGGTGGAGTACGCCACCTGGTCCACCGAACTCTTCAACGTCTCGCCCTCGGCGTACAGCGCGTCCATCAGGCCTCTCGTCTGGGTGATCAGTGTCTCCAACTCCTGGCTGCGATTGGCCAGCCCGGCGATCACACTGCTGAGGTTGGTGATCACCGCGCCGAGGATCTCGTCGCGCTGCCCGAAGGTGTTCGCCAGTTCCGCCGCCTGGGTGATCAGGGCGCTCAGCGAGACGCCGTCACCCTGTAGAGCCTGGATCAGCGTGTCCGACAGCGAATTGACCTGGTCGGGTTGGAGCACGCTGAACAGCGGTTCGAATCCGGACAGCAGCGCCGACACATCGAAGGACGGTTCCGTGCGCTCGACCGGGATATGCGCACCGGCCGGTATCTCGGTGCCCTTCTCCTGTCCCGGCAACAGCGCGATATAGCGCTGGCCGATCATGTTCTGGTACCGCACCAGCGCTTTGGTGGTATCGGTGAGCCGCTGCCGTGCCTCGATCCGCAGGACCAGCCGGGCCTTGTAGTCGTCCTCGAATTCGAGGGAATCGACCCGGCCCACCCGCACCCCGGCCATGCGCACATCGTCACCGACCCGCACCCCCATCACATCGGTGAAGGTGGCCGAATAGGTCTCGGTCTCCCCCGGCACCGACCGTTGCAGCGTGGACCAGATGGTGAAGGTCAGCACGATCGCGACCACGGCGAAGATACTGAAACCGGCAATTGTCCGCGCCAGGCGCATCAGGCCTCCCCGTCGGAGTAGACATCGATCGTGCCGCCCGCCAGCACGGGTGTGAGCAGCAGCAGTTCGGCCGCGGTGGGTTGTCTGCCGAGCAGCGCGGCGACGGCGGCGTGACCGCGCAACTGCGCGATCGGCGCCCCGGCAGGAGCCGGTTGGCCGGGCACCGCCGGCACTGCCGGTTGACCGGGCACTGCCGGTTGACCGGGCACTGCCGGCGCCGTCGGGCCGGCGGGGAACAGCGGCGTGGTGATGCCCGGGATGACGGGCAGACCGGGTAGCGCCGGGAGCCCGGGCAGCAGCGGCACGGCCGGAGCCTGCGCCGGTGCGGGTATCCCCGGAATCTGCGCCTGCGGTTTCGGTCCCGCCCCCTCGACCCAGCCGGGCAGCAGCGTCGGCGGATACTCCTGCGGCGGCGCGACCTGCGGCACCGAGGGACCGCCACAGCGCGGACCGGCCATTTCGCCGTAGCGCGGGCAATCCTTCGCCGTGTACTGCTGGAACGGCGTGAACGATACGTCCAGGCTCCAGCGCATCTGCCGTTGCGCGCCCCAGCCGAACGCTCCCGAGAGCTTCCCCAGGGCCGCGTTGAGGTTTGCGACCGCGGTGGGGATCGCCTCCGGGTCCTGCGCCAGCGACCCGAAAAGTCCGTCGAGGCCGGGCACCAGATCCTTGGCCGCGTCGGGATTGCGGGCGAACAGCTCGTTCACCGAATCCACCGCGCCACCGGCATTGGCGAGCATGGTGATCAGGTTTTCCCGGCGTTCGGTGAGGGTGCGCGCGGTGGTCACCGATTCCGAGAGCACACCCACGAGTTCGGGCGCCGACTCGCTCAGCGCCGTGGTCGCCCGGCCCAGATCACCGAGCAGCTCACCGACCCCCTCGATATGCCGGACCTCGGTCACCCATTTGTCCAACCGCTCGATCGTCGAACCGGGCGCCCGGGCGCCGGGGTCCAGCGCTTCGGAGAAGGTGGCCAGGACCCGGCCGAGTTTCTCCGGCTGGATATTGTCCAGCACGTTGCGCAACACGGTGAGTGTCGTCTGCAACTGCACGGTGCCGGCGCTGGTGTCCTCGGGGATCTGCGCGCCCGCGGCCAAGCCACCGGGCGCGGCACCGTTGTCCACGAGTTCGATTCCGGTGACGCCGAACAGGTTGTTCGGGATCACCCGGGCGGTCACGGTATCGGGAATGGTCGGCGCGATCCGGGGATCGAGATCGATCCGGACCTGCTGCCGTTGCCCGGCGGCCACCACGGCCACATCGGTCACCGCGCCGACCACCATGCCCCGGAACTTCACGTCCGCGCGTTCGGGCAGACCGTCACCGGTGCCGGTGAGCACCGCGTCGACTGCCACCCGGTCCTCGAACCGGCCGGTGTAGCGCAGCCCGAGCAGGCCCAGCAGCACCGCGACCAGCGTGATCATCGCCAGACCGGCCACCGTCGTATGCCACGGGCGCGGCCCGCGGCCGCTGTGATCGATGAACATCGCCGCGTCACCCCGAAATCCGGAAACCGGGGTCGATACCCCAGATGGCCAAGGTCAGGAAAAGATTCGCGAACACCATCACGACGATCACCATCTTGATCGCCTGCCCCGCCGCCACTCCCACACCTTCGGGCCCGCCGGTGGCGAAGAATCCGTGGTAACACTGGATATAGGTCGCCAGCAGTACGAACACCACGACCTTGAGCAGCGAGAAGAAGAGGTCCGGTCCGATGAGGAACTGGAAGAAGTAGTGGTCGTAGGTGCCCGCCGAGGTGCCGCCCAGCAGCAGCACCGACAGTTTCGTGGCCAGATACGCGACCGCCAGCCCCACGCTGTACAGCGGAATGATGGTGACCGTGGCCGCGATCATCCGGGTACTCACCAGATACGGCAGCGGCCGGATGGCGATGGACTCCAGCGCGTCGATCTCCTCGGCGATCCGCATGGACCCGAGTTGCGCGGTGAACCGGCAGCCAGCCTGGATCGCGAACGCGAGCGTGGCAAGAATCGGCGCTAACTCCCGGGTGGTCGCGAAGCCGGAAATGGCTCCGGTGAGTGGTCCCATGGTCAGCAGATTCAGCGCGCTGAAAGCCTCCATCCCCACGGTGATCCCGCCGAAAGCGCACAGGATGATCACCACACCGACGGTTCCGCCGCCCACGACGAGCGACCCGTTGCCCCAGCCCACATCGGCGGTCAGCCGCAGCACTTCCTTGCGATAGTGCTTCAGCACGAACGGGATCGCGGCCAGTGCTTGCACGAAGGTGATGGTCTGGTGACCGAGACGGCGGTTGGCGGCGATGGGTACCGCCGCCGCCGAGGCCACCATCCGGACCGGTTCGAGCGCCGGTGGCGTGTACGGAGTGCCCACCTCAGATCACCTTCGTCGGGAAGACGGTGTTGTACACCTGCGTGATGATGATGTTGGTGGCGAACAGCATCAGCGCCGAGGAGACGACCGCCGAGTTCACCGCGTCGGCCACGCCTCCGGGTCCACCCTTGGCGTGTAATCCGATATCGCAGGCGATGATCGCGGTCAGCACCCCGAAGACGGCCGATTTCACCAGCGCCACCGCCATATCGTCGGCCACGGCGAACGAAGCGAACGAGCCGATGAACGAGCCTGGCGTTCCCGACTGCGCGTAGACGTTGAACATGTAGGCGGTCGCGAAACCGACGAACACGATGAACCCGCACAGCAGCATGCTCACCACCACGGCCGCCACCAGTCTCGGCGCCACGAGTCTGCGAACGGGATCGACCCCCATCACCATCATGGCGTCGATCTCCTCCCGGATGGTCCGGGAGCCGAGGTCGGCGCAGATGGCCGAACCCACCGCGCCCGCGATCATGAGCGAGGTGACCAGCGGCGCGCCCTGGCGGATGATGCCCAGACCGGCCACGGCGCCGATGAAGGTGGTGGCGCCGACCTGGTTCACCAGCGCGCCGATCTGGATGGAGACCACCACCGCGATGGGCATGGCGACGAAAATGGTGGGCGCGGCGGACACATTGGCCATGAACGCGCACTGTTTGACGAATTCTTCGAACGGGAAGCGCCGCGCCAGGACCGCTTTGACGGTCTCCACCACGGCTTCCCGCCCCAGGGTCACCTGCCGGCCGAGGGTTTCCAGGGAGCGCTGCGGATGCCGCCGCCACAGCCCCCTGAGATCGTCGACCGCCTGCTCGAGGTCGGTGCGCTGCGCCGGCTGCTCCGGTCCGGCCGTCACCATGGCAGACCCGGGCCGTTCGTCTCGAGGTCACCGGTCAGGTACTGCTGCAACAGTACGAATCCCGCGCCCACCACAGCGATTCCCGCGGCGAGGACACACAGCAGAGCCAGCCAGAGACCGAAACGCAGAATCGGGTTCACCTTCATCCGCCCACCGAGGATCTTGACGACGATCACCAGGATGTCGATGAGCCATACGAGCGCCATCATCAGGTCATCGTCACGTTCGAGAAGGTGAGCACGGGCCAGCACACGATGGCACCGAGGAACGAGATGATCACGTCCAGACCGTGCATCTCACGCAGATGCGATGTGTGCGTGAGTGTCCAGACGATCCCGATGAGCCCGTAGGGAATGCCGAGGATTATCAGTGTCCCGAGAAACTCGGACACCTTCATCTCGTAGCTGAACAGTCGATCCAGCCGCTTGAGCATAGTGCGTTCCTTCCTTCGACCGGCCGCTGACGCACCCTCCCCGCGGGGGAACGTCTGAGACGGTCGGGTCGGAGCGGTATGTTACGCAGAATTCCGGCCTCGACGGAAGGTTTTGCGGAAGATTCCTGAACCAGGAGCGCCATTGGACACCTGTTCTCGACGCGTTTGGTACTGCCACCCAAGAGACATAAGTTAGCGACTGTTCAGTGATACCAACTGACTGTCGAAGGAATTTGGAGTAACTTAGAACACACTGGACACCCGTGGAAGGACACCCATGACCGCCGCCGCACACTCCTGGCAAACCGACGCCGCGCCCGATCCGCGGCCCGCCGATCAGCCGCGGCCGACCACCGAGCAGACGCGCATCCGGATCGCCACCACCCACCGCCCCTTCACCAAACGACCCCTGAAGCTCACCGATGCCCTGGACTTCTGGCAGTTCGCGGGGGCCGCGGCGAACGTCATCATGCAGATGGCCCGTCCCGGCGTCGGCTACGGCGTCGCCGAGAGCAAGGTGGAATCGGGCTCACTGATGAAGCGGCCGTGGAAACGCGCCCGCACCACCACCCAGTACCTGGCCGTGGCCATCCTCGGCGACGACGAGGAGAAGCGGGCTTTCCGGGAAGCGGTGAACGGCGCCCACCGCCAGGTGCGTTCCGCACCCGGCGCCCCGGTGAAGTACAACGCTTTCGATCGCGATCTCCAGCTGTGGGTGGCAGCCTGTCTCTACATCGGCTTCGAGGACACCTATCAGCTGCTCGCCGGCCGGATGGGCCCCGAACAGAACGAGGCGTTCTACCGGTCCTCGTCCTCTCTGGGCACCACGCTGCAGGTCACCGAGGATATGTGGCCGGCCACCCGGGCCGAGTTCGACGAATACTGGAACACCGCCTGCGAACAGGCGGTGCTGGACGATTTCGTCCGCTCCTACCTCGAGGACCTGCTGAACCTGCGGATGATCCACTGGTATCTGCGCATTCCGTTCCGTGGTCTGCTCAGATTCCTCACCATCGGTTTCCTGAGCCCCTGGTTCCGTGAGCAGATGCGGGTCGAATGGTCCGATGCCGATCAGCGCCGGTTCGAGAACCTCTTCCTCTTCGTCGGTTTCGTGAACCGATTCATCCCCCGCTTCCTGCGGCACGGCGGCAGTCACGCGCTGATGGCCGACGTCCGCCGCCGGATCGCGAAGCAGAAGAACCTCATCTGACCCACCGGATGAGTAGAACCGCGGGCGTCCGCGTGGCCGCGGCCGCGCGGTTACCACGAAACGTGTCCACCGGCCACGCTCCAGGGCGCGTGCTCGTCGACGCCCATCCCACCACGCTTCGAGTTCGTCTCCCGCGTAGTACTCCGGCGGCGGGCGATACCCGTGGGGCAAGTCCACCGTCGTAGCGGCGGTCCTCCGCTTCGGCGGCGCGCGCCACCTCACGAACCACATCGGCCAACGCGGACCGCCGCAGCGGTTCGGCACCGGCGCTCCGGATCATCCCCAGATCCACCAGGCGTCCCGGCGGACCGGCCGAGACGAGCCCGCCACCGCCATCCTCTCCGACGCGTACCGGCTCACCCCCTCGACCTCACCGTCGTACTCGGAGAACCGAACCGGTAGCCGGATACTCGGCCGATCCCACCACCCGACCTCATTCTCGAGGCTCGTGACTCGCGGTCGCCGCAGCGGCCCGGCGTGCCGGGCCGGATACGCACATTCTGTGCACTACCGGCACGACCATGGTTAGGCTCGACGGGTGGTTCGAGGTTGCCGCCACGAGGCGACAGGTAAACCCCCGGTAGAGGTTCCGCCCGTGGGAAGGTCGAGTCGTCTCCTATCGAAGCCCGATCCGCCACGCGCCTCTCTCGCTCGCCGGGCGTCGCCCTGATCGAGGTCGAGTCCGACCAAAAGTTTCCGAGCCGACCGTGCGGGCGGAGGACAATGAGCAACGCAGCATCACCGAGTCCGACCGGCCCGGCGGCGACCGCCCAAGAGGCCGCGGAGCGTGCGGTACGCGCCGTGTGTACGTGCTGCTCGGACATCGTCCGGCGGGAGCACGCCATGATCGGTGGGACGAGACAATCCCCTGATCTTTTTCTCGACAGGGACCGCCGCGGCCAGGAGATCGTCGGCGAGACATCACAGCTATCCAGTCCGGAGCACACGACTGCGCCACGAAAAGCGGCTCCCGAGACCACCGGCCGTCGGGAACCCGCGGGCGAGGACGCACGCACCTCAGCCGGTGACGGAGCGGACGAGCCTCCGTCACCGCCCGCGGGCGGCCGATCCGGGGCCGGTGACGACGAACCGCGCGGGCGACTGGATCTGGGTGGCCCGGGTTCGCCGCCGCTCCACGCGGACGCCGACAGCGCGGCACTGGCGCGGGACTCGTTGACCGCCATGCTGCACGATTGGTCCTCGCCCGGGTACGTCGACGATATCGCCGGCGCTGTAGGCGATGTAGTCGCGCACGGCCGCGGCACGGTGCGCGTCACCGCGGAAACCGTCGGACGACCGGACGGAACCCGGCGGCTCGGCATCGAGGTCACCCATACCGATGCCAGCGAGGTACGCACGATCTGGGAGTTGGACCAGACGCCGCGAACCGTGGAACGCGTCGTGCCGAAGCCGGGTTCGGCCCCGCGACCGGCTCACGACCCCCGAACCGTCGGGGACGACCGGAGGAACCCTATGTGGGGCCGAGGAGGCGAGACGGTGTATCAGGGCTATCAGCGGGAGGTCGGCGTGGTCCGGAGGTCGCTGGGTGAAAATCTGAGTGATAACTATCCCTGGCTGACGGAGGACCAGATCGGCAATGCGAAATTGATCATCTCCGAGCTGCATACGAATTCGGTCACCTACTCACCCGACCACCGAGCGGATATCGGTATCACCGCGCCGACGGACGGCCGGGTGCGGGTCTCGGTGAGCAACGCCATGGGCCCCGGCGAGGCCTTGAGGATGGGGGACTGGGTTCCCGACCAGCAGTCCGTCGAACGTCAGGGCGGCCGAGGCACCCAACTCGCGCATGCGCTGAGCGATGCTTGCGGCCGGGAGCTCCGGTTCGGTACCGAAGGTTCGACGGCCACCCACTGGTTCGAACTCCACCGCTCCGACGGAGCCGACGGCGGCACCGACCCGGTGATCGATTTGAGTGATTTCGCAGGTGATCTGGCCGACCTCGGCTTCGATGTCGACAAACTTTCTCCCGGCCGAGATTAGGGGCCGATCCGGCAGCGCTGAGCGTCACCCGACAAGCCCCGCGAGTCGCTCGGGCCGATACGCACGGCGACGTTGCACAATCGCAGAGGCCGCGGCCTCGTCACCGCCGGAAGCGGAACGGACGGCAGCAGCCGGCGTTCGATGCGCGATTCACGGATCCAGGGCTCGGATGATGTCGTGCGAGCGAGCGCGGCGCGGGAGGTGATGGCGGCGTGGGCGAGCGAAGAGTGCCTCTCGGGCGGCGCGAATTCCTGCGCGCTACCGGCGGTGTCGGCGTGTCGCTGGCGGTGGCGGCCCTCGGTGCGTGCGACGGCGACAGCGACGCACTCACCTTCTTCTTCCAGGCCAACCCCGCCGAAGCCGACGGACGGCAGCGTGTGATCGATGAATTCACGCGGCGGAATCCGGATATCCGAGTACGCACCCTGTTGTCCGGCCCCGACCCGATGCAGCAGATGCTGACCTTCTGCGCGGGCGGTAAATGCCCCGATGTGCTGATGGCCTGGGAGCAGACCTATGCCGGCCTCGCCGACCGGGGCGTGCTGCTGGATCTCAACACCATGCTCGACCGCGATCCCGCCTTCGCCGCCGACCTGAAATCGGGCGGCGCCGCAGCGCTGTACGACACCTTCGCTTTCGAAGGTGGGCAGTACGCGCTCCCGGAGCAATGGTCGGGAAACTTCCTGTTCGGCAACAGAACGATGTTCGACCGGGCCGGGCTGCGACTCCCCGGCCGGTGGGAGGACGCGTGGAACTTCACCGAGTTCCTCGAGATCTGCCGCGCGCTCACCGAACGTGACCGGACCGGCGAGGTCCTGCGGTGGGGATTCGTCGATACGTGGGTGCCGCACTATTCCGCCGGTCTCTTCGCCGTCAACAACGGCGCCCGATGGGCGAGCCCGCGGACCGTTCCCGATCGTTCGGATTTCTCCGGCGCCGCCTTCATCGACGGCGTCCAGTTCTACGCGGACCTGGCCAACAGGTATCGCGTGGCACCGAACCCGGCCGATCAGCAGTCGATCTCGGCGATGGACCTGTTCACGCAGGGCCGAGCCGCGCTGGCGATGGGCGGGCACTGGCGGTACCGCACTTTTTCCGAGGCCGGCGATCTGGATTTCGATGTCACGGCCCTGCCGGTCGGGGCGGCGGTCGGCGGTGCGCGTTCGAATATCGGCACCACGGGCCTCGCCATCTCCGCCGGCAGCCGCCACAAGGAGCAGGCATGGGAGTTCCTCAAGTTCGCGGCCGGACCCGTCGGCCAGGCGGTCATCGCGGAGACCGGTCTTTTCGTGCCGGTCCGGGATTCCGCAGTGCGTTCCCCCGGGTTCGCCGCGGCGCACAGCGATATCCGCAACCTGGACATACTCGTCGACGGACCGGCGCATTCCGCGCCACTGCCGGTCGCGGTGCAGTGGCCGCGGATCGACGCGCTGATGGACCGGTATATCGGCCGTGTACTCCGCGGCGCCGCCCCGGCGACCTCATTGGCGGACCGGCTCGCTCCCGAAGCCGACGAGGTGTTGCGCAGCCCATGACCACCACCGATGAGATAGCCCAGAAATCGGCGGTACCGGCTGCCGCCACCGGGCGGCGCCGCTCGGAGTCGGCGAGGCGGCAGGCACGGGCGGCACGGCTGTTCATCGCCCCGAACCTACTGGCGGTCGCGGTGTTCCTGATCTTTCCACTGGGCTTCTCGCTGTACCTGAGCTTCCACGAATGGAATATGTTCGGTCCCTTCCGGTTCATCGGGCTGCGGAACTTCCGTGAGCTGCTCACCGTGGACCCGCTGTTCGCCATCGCCTTGCGGAACACGATCGTGTACACCCTCGGGACCCTGATCCCCACCGTGTCGATGAGCCTCGTGGTCGCGGCGGCCCTGAACCAGGGTGTCCGGGGGACCGGCCTCTTCCGGACGGTCATGTTCCTGCCGCTGGCGATATCGAGCGTGGTGATGGCGGTGATCTGGCGTTTCGTCTTCGACACGAACAACGGGTTGCTCAATACGATGCTCGGCGGACTCGGTATCGGGCCTGTCCCGTGGCTGGTCGAACCGCGGTGGGCGATGGTCTCGGTATGCCTGGTCAGCGTGTGGAAGAGCATTCCGTTCGCCACCGTCGTCCTGCTCGCCGCGATGCAGGGCGTCCCGCAGGACCTGTACGAAGCGGCGAAGATCGACGGAGCCGGCGCGGTCCGGCGATTCGTATCGATCACCGTGCCGCTGATCCGGGGTGCGCTGTCCTTCGTCCTCGTCGTCTCGATCATCGACGCGGTCCAGGCCTTCGACCAGATATACGTGCTCACCGGCGGCAACGGCGGCCCGGAAACCGGAACCTACGTCTTCGGCATCATGATCTTCCAGAACGCGTTCGCGTTCGGTGACGCCGGCTACGCGTCGGCCATCGCCTGGCTGATCTTCGTGGTCCTGCTGGTGCTGACCGTCGCGCAACTGTGGTTCGCCCGCAAGAACGCGCCGGAACAGTGATGGCGGCACCGGGCTGGAAGACTCGCGCCGTCGTCCGTGCCGCCGCGCTCTACCTCGCGCTCATCGCGATGGCGTGGTGCGCCCTGCTCCCCATCCTGTGGGCCCTGGCGGGCTCGGTGAAGAAACAATCCGAGATCACCACGCCGACCCTGCTCCCCCGCGACCCGCAGTGGTCCAACTACCGCACCGTTTTCCAGGAGATGCCGTTCGGCCGGATGCTCCTCAACACCGTCCTGTACGCCGGATGTGTCACCGCCGGCCAGGTCTTCTTCTGCTCACTGGCCGGATACGCGTTCGCCCGGCTCCGTTTCCCGGGCCGCGAGGCCCTGTTCGTGGCCTATCTGGCCACTCTCATGGTCCCGCTGACCGTGACGGTGGTGCCCCAGTTCATACTCATCCGGGTGCTGGGTCTGACGGATACGCCCTGGGCGTTGATCCTGCCCGGCCTGTTCGGCAGCGCGTTCGGCACCTATCTGATGCGGCAGTTCTTTCGCACGCTCCCTGTGGAACTGGAAGAGGCCGCGGTCCTCGACGGCTGCACCCCGTGGCAGATCTACTGGCGGGTCCTGCTACCCAATGCGAAGCCGGCGGTGATGGTTCTCGCCGTTCTCACCTGGGTTCATGTCTGGAACGACTTCCTGTGGCCGCTGGTGATGATCCAACGCCGGGAGATCTCCACCGTCACCCTGGGCCTGGTGTGGATGCAGGGCCAATACGTCTCGGACTGGCCGGTGCTGATGGCCGCGTCCATGCTGATCCTGCTACCGCTGGTCATCGTCTACGCCGTCACGCAGAAGGCGTTCCTCCGCGGTATCGGCATGTCGGGTTTCGGGGGACGGTGACGAGGCGGGACCACGATGACGGGTAGCTATTATCTATGTAGAAGAAATCTACGTAGATAATAGCTACCGACGTAGTCGCGGAGAGGCGGTACAGGTGTCCGGATTCGTCGGCAGACAGAACGAGCTCACGACGCTCGATACCAGGTTGCGGCGCGTCGCCGAATCGGCCGCCGGGTCCGCGGTGGCCATCCGGGGCCGACGCCAGGTCGGCAAATCCCGGCTGGTCCAGGAATTCTGCGACCGCGCGAGGTTGCCGTACGTCTATTTCATGGCCACCAAGGGTGCTGCACCGACCGAATCCCTGGCTGCCTTTCTTCTCGAATTGCGCGAATCGTCGCTCGTCACCGACCCCGCACTGGTTCCCGAACTTGCCGGCTCATGGGCCGATGCATTCCGGATCCTGGCGGGGGTGCTGCCGTCGAGTCCGTCGGTGGTAGTGATCGATGAGCTGCCCTGGCTGGCGGAGCAGGACACGAGCTTCGACGGCGTGCTCCAAACCGCCTGGGATCGGCTGTTGTCCCGGCGCCCGGTGCTCCTGCTGCTCCTGGGTAGCGATCTGCATATGATGGAACGCCTCACCGCCTATGACCGGCCGTTCTTCGGGCGCGCCGACAACCTGACCCTGGGCCCGCTCGACCCGGCCGAGATCGCCGCCGCCACCGGACTGGACGCGGCGGACGCTCTGGATGCCCACCTCATCACCGGGGGCCTACCGGGCATTCTGCGCAGCTGGCCGCACGGCACCGCACCCCTCGACTTCCTGGAACAGGAATCCGCGGATCCGGCGGCGCCACTGTTCAGCGTGCCCGAATCCGCGTTGTTGGCCGAATTCCCATCTCCCGATCAAACACGTCGCGTACTCGAAGCGGTCGGCGGCGGCGACCGAACCCACGCGAATATCGCCGCCACCGCGGGCGGCCGCGCCGGCGCGATCGCATCCGGAAGCCTGTCGCCGATCCTGCGACGACTCACCGACGACAAACGAGTTCTGGCCATCGACGAACCACTGTCCACCAGACCCGGCAAGCCCGCGCTGTACCGAGTCGCCGACAGTAACCTTCGGCTCTATCTGGCGGTTCTACGCTCTGCGCAGGAACTTTCCCGCCGTGGGCGGTACCAGAGCGCGTTTCGGCTGATCCAGCGACGCTGGTCGGCCTGGCGCGGCCGGGCGATCGAACCTCTGATCCGGGAATCACTGGAGCTCGCCGCCTTCGCCGGCACACTTCCCTGGCCGGAGGTGGAGGCCGTGGGTGGCTGGTGGAACCGACGTTTCGATCCCGAAATCGACTTGGTCGGCGCGGACCGCGGGCCCATCGCCCGGAACGTGTACTTCGCGGGATCGGTCAAATGGCTGGACACGCCGTTCGACGACCACGATATGGCCGCCCTGCGCAAATCGATATCGCAGATGCCGGACTACGAGCCGGGAAAGACCGGCCTGGTCATCGCATCGCGGTCCGGAACGGCCCGGTGCGATTCCGACCTGGTCTGGGGACCGGATGACATCTTGTCCGCTTGGAGCAGTTGAACCGGCCACGGGTCGGTCATCCGACCATCACAGCCGACGGGTCGCGGGGAGTTCGCTGAGTCTTCCGCACCGGCGCCGTACCTTCCCCGTGTCCGGCGCCGGGTGCGGATTCCCGGGTGGCCGGATCACGTTGCCGCAGCGGGCCACCCGAGGGACCAGAGTACAAGCTCGCGGTCCGATTCCCGGGAGATCGGCCCGGGGTGTCGAAAATGGAGATGCAATATTGCACGGTGCCGCTTGATATTTCGCCGGGCCGGCCGCGGTGAGCTGTATCCCCGACCGATACAGCTCACCTACCACACCGGTTGGCCCGGCGCAGGCAGTTGGGGTATGCCGATAGTGATCGGCTCTACCTCGGTGGCGGCAATTCGCTCTCGGGCGCCGGGCAGTGGCCGGACCTCTCCACAGCGGCCCGTCGTGATCACCGACCGGCGAATCGCCCCGGTGGAAAGTACCGCACCGGCCACGGCCGCGCCAGTGGGAGTTCCGGGCCTTCCCGGGGTGCCGGGCGGCGGGTCCCGGCGAGTTCGCCACCGGTTAGCGCACCATCGCGCGCTCCATAATGCGAAAGTGCTACGGCGCTGTACCGGCAGGTGATCCAGGTCGCGGATTCAGCGCAGCTCGACGGTGGCCCGTTCCGCCAGCAGCACCACGGCCGCCTGCGGTCCCCGGCTCAGCGGTACCGGTACCACGGACAGGTCCACCACCGACAGCCCGTCCACGCCGTGCACCCGGAACCGCTCGTCGACCACCGCGCGCGGATCGCCGGCACGGCCCATCCGGCAGGTGCCACCGAGATGCTGTGAGGTACCGAGACGGTCGTACAGCCACCGATCCGAGACCGGGCCGGCTGCCCCCAGCGGTTCGGCCGCCATGGACGCGAGGATCTGGGCGGTCAATTCCACCGCGTCGCGCAGCCGGGCCCGGTCGGTCCCGGTCCCGAGGTAGCCGTGCTCGATGCGCGGCGCGGCCAGCGGATCGGCCGCGGCCAGCCGGATGGTGCCCGAGCTGGTGGGCCGCATCAGGGTCACGCCCATCCGGCAGACCCCCGGGGTGAACGCGACCGTATAGGGGCGAATCTCGATATCGTCGAATTCCAGGACGTATTCCAGCGGGACGGACCGGCCCGCCGGCGCCGGATGCCGGTAGTCGATCCCGATTTCGGGATGGTCGGTGAGCCAGCGCCCGACCGGTGCGTCGGCGACCACCGGGATACCCAGTGCCGTCGACGCCGCGGCCGGTCCGATACCGGACCGCAGCAGCAGCGCCGCCGATTCGATCGCGCCCGCGCACAGCACCACCCGGTCCGCCCGGATCGTATCCGGCGCGCCGCCGCGAAGGCAGTCGGCGCCGATCACCCGGTCGCCGCGGAAACGCAACCGGGTCACCAATGTTTCGCCCTGCACCGTCAGGTTGGGCCGCGACAGCGCCGGGAGCAGATAGGAATGCGCGGGCCCTATCCGATGACGCCGCCCGGCGCCGTCGGGCGGCCCGACCGTGCACGGCACCGGGCCGACACCCGATTCGGGACCGCCGGGCAGCGCGTTCCAGTCCGCCACCTCGCCGAATCCGAGGTCCCGGCAGGCCGCGCCGAATTCCTCGACCAACCGGGTGGGCGCGTGCGTCCGGCGTACGGGGACCGGGCCCGACCGGCCGTGGCCGGGG
The DNA here is from genome assembly GCF_040609955.1 of Nocardia sp. NPDC004568. Lineage (NCBI taxonomy): Bacteria > Bacillati > Actinomycetota > Actinomycetes > Mycobacteriales > Nocardiaceae > Nocardia > Nocardia sp. NPDC004568. Next base: position 38,439 of record NZ_JBEXLL010000021.1, on the reverse strand, counting down.
TGATCGCCGTAGTCGTGATCGTTCTCCAGCGCACGGAAAAACGGCAGCACCGACTCGAAATCCCACGAGCGGGCATCCACCTCCCCACTCCACGCCGCGAAATCCCGCGGCGCGGCCCGGATGAAATAGGACCCGTTCACCGAACCCGAACCGCCGATGCCGCGACCGCGCACGATGGTGCCCGGCCGGTCCGGTGTGAGGGCCACGGAATACCGCCACAGCCAGGCCGCCTGATCTCCGATCGGCAGATCGGCACTGTCGGCGAGCTCCGGGGGGAAGTCGTCGGCCGACGCCCAGTGGCTCCCCGCTTCCACCACCCGCACGGTATGTCCCGGATCCTCGCTGAGCCGGGCGGCCAGTACACACCCGGCGGTCCCGGCGCCGATGATCAGCGTGTCCACCATGCGGGGTGACCTGCGCGGACTACTGGGGTGGGGCGGTCGGTTTGAGGGCGGCGGGGCTACCCGCCCGGATGGCGCCCAGCCACAGGCCGGTGCCGTAGCCGATATCGTCGACCCGCCGGAAGGCGATATAGCGCAGCGGGTCCAGTCCGCCCGGTTCGCGATGGGTGTACCAGTCGACCGCGCCCTCGGCCAACGCCAGCGACAGTGCGATCTGCCTGATCCGACGGGAGAACAGCATGGCGGCCAGGGTGATCGGCCAGTAGTGCCGGCACATGGCCGAGGCGATCCGCCACAGGCCGGCGAAGAACCCGCGGGCCACGTAGATCGCCGCGACACCGGTCGGGTTGTCGACGCCGGCGAACGCGCGCCGCAACCGGCGCAGCGGCAACAGCAGCGTGAGTCCCGCGCCGAGCACACCCCATCGGGTCCGGGTCGCCAAGAGCAGTGCCGCCGCCGCGGTCCATTTCGGTACCTGGAGCGGCGACACCATCCCGGCGTGCCGATCACTCAGCGGCGCGGCACCGGTGCCGTAGAACATCTTGCGGCGGAACCAGTCCCGGAACGACACCCGGTGGTCGTGGGCCACATGCGCGGCCGGTTCGTAGCGGGCCCGCCAGCCCGAGCGTTCGAGTCGCCAGCACAGGTCCACGTCCTCGGCGACCTGCATGGTCTCGTCGAAGCCGCCCTCGGCTTCCAGGACCGAGCGGCGCACCAGCAGTGCCGCGCTGGGCACATAGGACACCACTCCGCGCGATTGCACCGCCGATTCGCGGCGGCCCAGGTCCAGTGAGGAGCGGGTGTGCTCGTAGCGCGCCAGCATATTGGTCTCCGGGTCCAGCGCCACGATCCGCGGCGCGACCAGGGCCACCTGGGGGTCGCTGAAATGGCCGAGCATCACTTCGAGCCAGCCGCTGCGCGGTACGACGTCCGAGTCGAGGAAGGCCACGAACTGGGTCGTCGCGGCCCGCAGGCCGGTGTTGCGCGCCGCGGCCGGGCCGCGGCGCCGTTCGTGACGCAGTACTTTCACCCGGCAGCGGCCGGTGTGCTCGTCGGCGATCCGGACCTCGTCGTCGGAACCGTCGTCGACGACGATGACCGTATGCCCGCGCAGCGCGGCCAGCAGCCGGTCCAATCCGGCCGGGTTGTTGTGCAGCGGGACGATGATCGTCACGTCCTCCGGCGACGGCAACAGCCGCGGCCGGGGATTCGCCACCCCCGAATCCAGTAGCCGTCTGGCTACCACTGCCGATTGCGGGCTGTTCACCTCGAGATAGCCGTCGCCGATCATTTCGGCGGCCTCGGGAGCCAGGCGCAGCAACCGGGCAGGTGAACCTCCGATAAGGATTCGACCCCCCGAGTATGCGCGTACCCGTGGGTCGATCCGCACCCCGAATCCGTCGGGCAGGCGATCATTGCGCATTCCACGGATGGTAACTGCCGATTCGATACGAGACATCAGCAGTCCTGGAAAAAGTGTTTCGAGCCGGAGAAATTCCCGGAATCACCGGGAGCGCGGGCATGAAATGGATCACCACCGCCGTAGCGCGGGTATGAAAAGCCGCCCGGAGCAACGGTCTGGCTATCGTCGCTCCGGGCAGCTTCACGGAAGGTCGTCACACGAGCGGACTCTCGTCGCACGCGCGCGCCGGACGCCGTGCGGGCGGCAACAATGTCAGCGGAACCGGGCCCTGCGAACGGGATCGGCGCGGGGCGCTCTTGCGGGAATGGTCCACCGCCGGACGCGGGATCACCCGTCCGGTGGCGGCCAGCGCCGCTTCCCCGTAGCCCTGAACACATTCCGGGTCCGGGCCGTCGGCGGGCAGCCCGGTGAAGAACTTCGCCGCCATACATCCACCACGGCAGGAGTCGTAGTGCGCGCACGAGGCGCAGGCCCCGCCGCCGCTGGGCTCCCGCAACTCCTCGAACAGCGCCGATTCCCGCCACACCGTGGCGAAACCACCGTCGGTGACCACGTTTCCGGCATGGAATTTCTCGTGGATGGCGAACGGGCAGGCGTAGACGTCACCCAGGGGGTCGACCAGGCACACCACCCGGCCGGCCCCGCACATGTTCAATCCCGGCAGCGCCTGACCGTAGGCGGAGAGGTGGAAGAACGAATCTCCGGTCAGCACACCCTCGCCGTTGCGGACCAGCCAGTCGTAGAGCGTGCGCTGCTGTTCCGGGAGCGGATGCAGTTCGTCCCAGACGTCCGCGCCGCGACCCGAGGGCCGGAGCCGGGTGAGCCGCAGGGTGGCGCCGTAGCGGTCCGCGATCTCCTTGAACTGGTCGAGCTGGTCGATATTGTGCCGGGTCGCCACCACGGACAATTTCGCGTCCCGGAACCCGGCGTTCGCGAGATTCTCCAGCGCCCGGATCGCCGTGGCGTAGCTACCCGGTCCGCGGACCGCGTCGTTCACCTCGGCGTCCGCACCGTCCAGCGAGATCTGGACGTCGACGTAATCGCTGGCGGCGAGCCGCTGCGCGACCTCCGGCGTGATCCGTACGCCGTTCGTGGAGAACTTCACCCCCACCTGATGCGAGGTCGCGTAATCGACCAGTTCCCAGAAATCCGGACGCACGGTGGGTTCGCCGCCGCCGATGTTCACGTAGAACACCTGCATCCGCTGGAATTCGTCGATCAGCGCCTTGCACTGTTCGGTGCTGAGTTCACCGGGATCACGCCTACCCGACGAGGACAGACAGTGCACACACGAGAGATTGCACGCGTAGGTGAGTTCCCAGGTGAGGCAAATCGGAGCCGCGAGGCCCGATTCGAATCGGTCCACCAGCCGGACGGCCGGATCGGCCGGACCGACCCCGGTGAAGGGGGCGGGCTCGCTGAGGGTCGCGGTGTCCGGCGCGCGCTGGATCATCTGCGAATCGGCCAATTCGGTCAGCGCCCGCACGTACGGGGCGGCGGCCGCGTCCTCGATCCCGGCGGCCCGGACGGCCGCGCGGGCCGAGGTGTGCCCGGGCAGGGAACGCACGATCTCGACGATCCGCGGATTCTTCAGGAACGACAGTTTGCGGGTCCCGAAGTGGTAGAGCAGCGCACCGAAGGGCTCCGGCCGCAGCGCCACCCTGGGGTGCAACTGCCAGCGGTTTTCCAGATCGAGCATGGTTGGCTCCCGCCGGTCAGTAGACGCCGCACATACCGTCGATGGACACCTCTTCGATCAGCGATTCCTCGATCACGGGCGCAGTGTCGGCCGCGTCGGTGTCGACGGTCGCGATCGGACCGCGCTGATCGGTTCCGGCCGGTCCGAAGGAACGATTGTCCGCCATGGCTACCTCCACAGATTGGTGCCTGCGCCGGCGCGATTGCCGTGGTGCCCCGTCCGTCGCGGCGCCGCTGGGGAGACCGCCGATGAGCCCCGGCACGATACCGGCGCCGCGGTCGCCCGGTGCGACCACCGTCACACCATAACGTCATCCACTGACAAAATGGAACAGTTTTCGGGTAATGTCCACGCTCACGCCGAAACGCGACCTCTAGACTGCGGGGGCAGAGCAGCTGAACAGGACGTGACGAGCGGATGCCGCTCGACGTGTAGAGGTGGCAATGGGAGTCGTGCGGATGCAGGCGAGCGGGGGTGGCGGCGGTAACGGCAGCACCCTCTCGGAGACCGAGATCGTCGAGGCGGCACTTCGGGTGGTACGTGCCGACGGGGTGGAGAAGTTGTCCATGCGACGACTCTCACGCGAACTCGGCGTCTCCCCCATGGCGCCGTACTACTACGTCGCGGACAAGCGCGAGCTACTGGACCTGGTGGCCACCGCGGCGCTCACCGGGGTGCGCAAACCGCCGCCCGAGTCCGGCCCCTGGCAGGACCGCCTGGTCGATCTGCTCGCCCAGATCGACGAACGGCTGCGCCGGCACCCCGGACTGGGCGATGTGCTGATCGAGCAGATGCTCGGAAAACAGCTCGACCTGATCGCCGGGATCATGGAGATCCTCTACGAAGCCGGGTTCGACGACCGCAACGTACTGGCCGGTTACGCCACGATCCACACCTATCTGTTCGGCCGTCGCCGGGTGAATCCGCGCAACCTCGACACCCCGCCCGATGTGGTGATGCCGGAACGAGTGGCCCGCGCAATGGAATACCTGCCCGATCTGCGGGGCAGATATTCCTACGATTTCGGCGTGGGCGTGCTGGTCTCCGGCCTGGAGGGTCAGCTCGTCCGCCAACAATCCGCCGGCATAGGGTAAAATTGGAACACGTTCTAGTTTTGCCGTAGGCTCGGAGCCACCGGCAACCAGTGTTTCGAGAGGACGAGATGACCACCGTCGAAGTGCCCCATGGCTCGCGATCCGTCGTATTGCGGGTCGCCCAGGTCATCGCGGAAACGACCGACGCGAGCTCGCTGGTCTTCGAGGTCCCCGAGCAGGCGCGGGAGAAGTTCGCGTACCGGCCCGGCCAGTTCCTCACCCTGCGTATCCCCAGCGACCGCACCGGATCGGTGGCGCGCTGCTATTCGCTGGCGAGTTCGCCCTTCACCGACGACCTGCCCAAGGTCACGGTGAAGCGCACCAAGGACGGCTACGGCTCCAACTGGCTGTGCGACAACATCAAGCCGGGCGATCAGCTCGAGGTGCTGCCGCCCTCCGGTGTGTTCACCCCCAAGGATCTCGACGAGGACCTGCTGCTCTGCGCGGCCGGCAGCGGTATCACCCCGGTGATGTCCATTCTCAAATCCGCGCTGGAGCGGGGCAGCGGCAAGATCGTGCTGTTCTACGCCAACCGCGACGCGGAATCGGTGATCTTCGCGACCGAACTGCGCGAACTGGCCGAGAAGAACCCGCAGCGCTTGGTGGTGGTGCACTGGCTGGAGACCCTCCAGGGCCTGCCGACCGTGACCGCGCTGTCCGAACTGCTGCGGCCCTACACCGCGTACGCGGCCTTCATGTGCGGTCCGAAGCCCTTCATGGACGGTGTGCACGACGCACTCACCCAGCTGGGTGTCCCGCGTAATCGCACCCACGCCGAGGTCTTCAACTCGCTGGCCGGCGACCCGTTCGCCGATGCCGCCCCGGTCGAGATCTCCGAGGAGGAGGCCGCGGACGCGGCGACCGTGGAGGTCGAGCTGGACGGGGAGACGCACAACCTGAGCTGGCCGCGGAAACAGACCCTGGTCGACATCATGCTGGAGAAGGGCATCGATGTGCCCTACTCCTGCCAGGAGGGCGAGTGCGGCTCCTGCGCCTGCACGGTCCTCGAAGGCAAGGTGGAGATGGACAACGCCGAGATCCTCGATCCCGAGGACATCGAGAACGGATACATCCTGGGCTGCCAGGCCCGCCCGGTCACCGACCACCTGCGTATCCAGTTCTGACGCCCAACCTGCGTCCTGGGTCGCCGGTATCCGGTGTCCGGTGTCCGGTGTCCGGTGTCCGATACGGCCTACCGGATACGGGCGAACCCGAGGCGCGTGCCCATCTCGTTGCCGACGGTGCGGTTCGCACGTCGTTGCACGTGGCCGTCACCTGGTCCCAGAGACAACCGGGGCGACCGCGCGCCGAGCCGGTCGCCCAATGCCGAACGCGATGCCGATCGAGGACGTAGGGCGGCGGCGGGGCGCCCCGGTCATCCGGGAATTCCCGGCGACCGGGAGCCCGCGAACCCCTCGATACGATCCGCCGGACGATCGCTGCCCACAGGCTCCCGGTCGCGTTTCCCGGCGATCAGACGGGCACGGGCTCGGGTAGCCGAGCTCCCTGACGCTGGAGTTCCTCGCGCACACTCGCGGTGGTGACCACACCGTTGCGGGCCTGCTGGGCCGCCGCGACCCCCGCCGCGTGCCCGGTGGCGAAGGCGGTGCCCATGACGCGCAGGGACGCGCCGGCCTGGCGGTCACCGTCGAGGGTGCGCCCGGCGGCGTAGAGATTGTCCGTGCCGACACTGCGCAGACAGCCGAGCGGAATCGGGTAGAAGCCCGGATCACCGATGAACTTCCAGGTGGACGGAATACCGGGACCCGGGTGGTACTCCATCGGCCAGGCCCCGATCGCGACCGCGCCCTCGGTGGTGTCGGGGTGCAGGATCTCCGCCTCGCGCAGCCGGTACCGGGTGACGATATGGCGGGATTCGCGAGTGCCGAGTTCCGGGCCGGTCGTGACGATGTAGGCGTGTTCGGCGCCGGGGATCGTCCGCACCACCGGCAGATACACCTGGGCCTGCCGGCGGGCGCTGATCTCGGCGCGGGTGGTGTCGGCGGCGGACCGGGCGTCGTAGCCCTCGTCCACCAGGTACATGATGACGTCACCGGAGACCGGCATCCGGGCGACCAACCCGGATTCGGCGAGCAGACCGTCCACACCGGCGGCTTTGGCACTGCGCACGGCCGCCCCGACGGTGTCCACCGTGACCTCGGCATCGGGTGCGATCCCACCGAACCGGACACCGAGGCTGCCGTTCTGGACCCAGCCGTCGGTGCCGTAGCGGACCTCGGCGCCCGCGTGGTGTGCGAGGTCGGCGTCCCCCGTGGCGTCGACGAACGCGTCGGCGGTGAACCGGTGCACGCCCTGGTGGTCGGCGACCTCGACGGCGGTGATGCTGTCGCCCTCGGTGTGCGCGCCGATCAGCAGACTGTGCAGGCGGATATCGACCTCCGCCTCCCGGCACAGCTCGTCCAGCACGACCTTTACATTCTCCGGATCGAAGACCACGGTGACCGCGTTGAACCGGCGCGGCTCGCCGACCGCGCCGCGCGCCTTGAGCCGCGACACCACCTCGTCGGCGATACCGAAGACGACCTGGCGCAGGTCGTCGCGGGTGTAGAGGCCGCAGTAGGTGACGACATTGCGCAGCGTCGCGGCGCCACCCAGGCACGGACCGCGTTCGATCAGCAGGGTGCGGGCACCGGTCCGGGCGGCGCCCACCGCCGCGGCGATACCGGCCGATCCACCACCCGCGACGATGACGTCGTAGTGGGTATTGCTCGGGGTCATACGGGGATCAAGCCTTTCCGTCGGCGGCGAGGATCAGCGCGGTGCCGTCGCCGGGTGCGGCGGCACCGGCCGCCGATTCGCGATCGTCGGCGTCGCGGATGAAGAACATGGGGAGGATCGCCAGGCAGGGGCCCGCGGCGAGCACCAGGAAGACCAGCTGGAACGATCCGCTCGCGGCGAAGACCAGGCCGACCACGGCGGGCACGATGGTGCTACCGAGCTGCCAGAAGGCATTCACCCCGCCGGTCGCCGTCCCGGCGAGTTCGGCACCGGACAGGGTCGGGATCATCGCCATCATGACCGGGCTGTAGATGTAGGCGGTGATCCCCAGGAACGGCGCGATCCACAGGAACTGGGTCGCGGTGGTGGCGAAGCTGAAGGCGATAAGGCAGGTCACGAAGGCCGCCAGGATGGCGATCGTGAGCCGCCGGCGACTCAGTCCGAGCGCGTCGCCGACCAGGCCGACCAGCGGCTTGGAGAACACCGCCACCGCACCGAAGATCACCACCACGGTGCCGGCCCGCACCGGGTCGATACCGACCCCCTTGACCATCAGCAGGTTCGACCAGGTGATGAATCCGTAGGTGCCCCACAGCGCGCCGAACCCGGCGAGCGCGATCAACAGTAGGCCGCGATTGCGCAGCAGCGGGCGCAGATCGGGGCGGCCACCGGTTCCGGCCCGCGCCTCCACCAGCGGACCGGGACGCAGCAGGATCAGGCACAGCGCACCGACGACGATCGAGGTGAGCCCGAACAGGTGATAGGACGTGCGCCAGCTGTGCGATTCGATCAGCCGGGGCACCACCGCGTTCGCGATCACCAGTCCGAGCGAGGTCGCGGTCATGAAGACGCCCATCGCGAAGCCGCGCCGCTCCGGGACGAACCAGCTGGTGAGGAGCTTGACGCCGCCGCCCACCTCGGCACCGGCGCACAATCCGATACAGGCCTGGAAGAGCAGGCCCATCGCATGGCTGTCGGCCTCACCGAAGGCGAGCATGAACCCGCCGGAGAGCAGGATGCTCACCCCGACGGTCATCCGGGCGCCGAGCCAGTCGGCGACGAAACCACCGATGGCGTTGGAGATCACATAGCCGATGTAGTAGGTGGTGGCGAAGACACCGAGGCCGGCGACCGCCACCCCGAGATCCTCGCCCACCGATCCCGCCGCCGGGCCCCAGGTGGCCCGGTCGACCGAAGTCATCGTGAAAGCGGCCCAGCAGAGGGTCAACACCACCCAGCGATACCGGGTGTCTGGTGTTGCGGGGGATATCGCGGTCACCGGAGGTCCTTTCGAGTGAAGCTGGGGCACCGGCGCCCACACTGCGTGACGGCTGTGGTACCCACCACAATGCAACCGCGCGGACGCCTCGTGATCCAATGCCACTTGGCTGGCCCGGGTATGACCTGAAGTTATGGCATACCGATCGGTATGTGAAACAGGGAGCAACGATGGAGCTACGGCAGCTACGGTATTTCGTCGAAGTCTTCGATCGCGGCTCACTGTCCGCGGCGGCGAAGGCGCTGCTCATCTCCCAACCGGCCCTCACCCGTCAGGTCCAGCAGCTCGAACGCGAGTGCGGCGTGCCGCTCTTCGAACGGGTACCTGCCGGTATCGTGCCCACCCCCGCCGGGACCGCGTTCTACCGGCATGCCCTCACCCTGCTCCGCTACGCCGATACCGCGAAGGACGCCGCCCGGGAGGCCGGTCCGGTCCGCGAGATCGTGCAGATCGGGCTCGCTCCCGGCCTACCGCCCACCTGGCTCGGGCAAATCATCGACACCGTACGAGTGGCCGTACCCCAGGCATACCTTTCGCTCACCGACGCGACCAGCACCGTGCAACTCCAGCAGCTGCGCGCCGGACGGCTCGATATAGCGTTCGTGCATGAGCCGCCGTCGGGCGAGCTGGTCCGCCACCGAGTCCTCGAGGAGCCCTTCGGGTTCGTCGTCGATCCGCGACTGGACGGCGAGTTCAGCGGCGACATCTGCCCGCTGAGCGCCCTCGACGGCATGGACGTGCTCGCGCACGCCCGCGACCAGGTTCCCATCGGCCACGACCGGCTGGTGTCGGCGGCCCACGAGGCCGGGATCAGACCACGGTGGCATTTCGCCAACTACACCGAGAACGCGCGGGCCTGTCTGCACGCCACGGGAGCGAGCGGGGCGATCCTGAGCCGCACCACCGCGGGCCGGTTGCTGCCCGGATGGGTGTGGCGGCGGCTGGTCGACCCGCCGATCACCATGCAGACCTGGATCGTGCGCCAGCCGGTGGCCCGCGGCACCGTCACCGCGGTCGCCGACACCATCGCGGCTTCCTTCGGCATCGACTGAAACGGCGCGGGGCGGTCCCGCGCTCGTCCGCGGCGGGCCGCTCGGACGGCCGTCCGCCGGGCAGTTCGGCGGAGGCACACGGTCGAGCCCTGAGCTGTCATCGGCGCGAGCCTCGCGGACTTCCCGCATCCGGCCCCCGCGTCATCCGCCTGTGGTCGCACCGCACGGTGGACAGACCGGCGCGCCACCGATGCCGCCACAGCCCCCGCTTCCCCGGCCGGAGAACCACCCGCACGCCCGCACAGGAGCACCTGCCCCGCCCCGGGCAGCCCTACCGGCCGCCCAGGATGCGGCCGGACTCGTACGCGGCCGCACCGGGCGGCAGCGCGCCGGGCCGGCCGCTCAGATACACCTGGACGGTCCCGTCACCGGTCGTCGCGCCCCCGAGCGCTTCCATCCGCCGCACCGTCTGCGCGGCCACGGCCTGCGCACTGTCGAACAGCCGGACGCCGTCGGGCAGCGCGGCGAGGATGCTGTCCACGATCAGCGGATAGTGGGTGCAACCCAGCACCACGCCCTCCACATCGGCGGGTGTCCGGGCCGCCGCGTCCGCCACCGCCGCGCGCACCGCGGCCATATCACCGCGGTCCACCGCTTCGGCGAGTCCGTGGCAGGCCACCCCGGTCACCTTCGCCTCACCACCGAACCGCGCGATCAGATCCGCCTGGTAGGGGCTGGCGGTAGTGGCCGCGGTCGCCCAGACGGCCACCGATCGGCAGGCCGCCGCGGCCGGTTTGATCGCCGGGACCGTACCCACCACGGGGATCGCGGTGCCCAGATCGGCCCGGACGTGTTCGAGCGCGGTCACGCTGGCGGTGTTACACGGCAGCACGACCACCTCGGCGCCCAGGTCACGCGCGGCGCGACCGGCCGCGACCACCCGGTCGATCATCCAGTCCTGTGGTTTGGGGCCCCACGGCGCCCCTTCGGGGTCGAGTTGCAGCAGCAGGTCCACGTCGGGGCGCAGCTTGCGCAGCCACGCCGCGGTGGGCAGCAACCCGAAACCCGAATCGATGAGCGCGACGATCACCCCCACAGGTTATTGAGTCGCGCCGAGCAATTCCTCCACCGGGGCGGCCGCGGCGATCTTGGCGCGCATCTTCATCACCTGACCGGTCATCCCCGCCCCCACCACGCCGGACAGCCGGCCCTCGCGGAAGTAGTAGGCGAGGAACTTGCGACCGTCGTCGGCGAGGATGTGGATATCGTCGGTGGCGCGCGGCGTGCCGAGCGCCTGCAACTTCAGGTCGTACTGATCACTCCAGAAGTACGGGACCTGCGGAATACCCGGCGCCGGGACTCCCAGCAGAGCGCAGGTCAGCAGCTTGGCCTGCTCCCCGGCATTGGTCCAGTGCTCGATCCGGCGATGTTCACCCGTCGGGGTCCGCCACGCCGCCACATCACCCACCGCCCAGACACCGGGCGCACTGGTCCGCCCCGTCTCGTCGGCGAACACTCCGCCACCGGCGGTCGGTTCGGCCAGTTCGATCCCGGAACCGGCCAGCCAGTCGGTCACCGGACTGGACCCGATACCCGACACCACCAGGTCCGCGGTCACCTCGGACCCGTCGGCCAGCCGCGCCCCGCGCACCCGGCCCGCGGGATCGGCCAGCAGTTCGGCCACCCCGACGCCGCAGCGCAGATCGACTCCTTCGGCCCGGTGCCAGCGGGCCACCAGTTCACCCGGCTCCGTGCCGAGAACCCCGGCCAGCGGGGCGGGCTGCGGTTCCACGAGCACCACGGGCACGTTCCGCGCGCGCAGGCTCGCGGCCAGTTCACAGCCGATGAAACCGGCGCCGATCACCAGGGCCGCACCGGTATCGCGCAGCCCCTCCCGGATCGCGACAGCGTCGTCGTGGCTGCGCAGGACGTGAACCCCGGTCACCTCGTCGGCACCGGGCAGCAGCCGGGGCCGCAGCCCGGTGGCGATGATCAGGTGCTCGTAGGCGACCACGGAACCGTCGGCCAGCCGCACCTGTTTGGCGTCGGTGTCCACACCGGTCGCGGCCGTGCCCAGGCGCAGGTCGATCTTCTTCTCGTCGTAGAACTCGTCCGGACGCAACGGCGTCGCGGTGGTCTCGCCACGGACGAATTGTTTGGACAGCGGTGGACGATCGTAGGGCGCGCGCCGCTCGTCACCCAGCAGCACCAGCTCGCCCTCGTACCCCGCGCGGCGCAACTCCTCGGCGGTGCGTAATCCGGCCAGGCCGGCGCCGGCGATCACGATCGGTGCGGACATACCGAACTCCCTCCCCGCGGCACCCGGCGCCGCGCCTGGAACAGGTTACAGAAAAATGTGTAGCCCACCCTAACTTGCCCTGGCCCGCGGCGGAAGCGCGTCCGCTGCGCATCATTTCGCCGCGTAATCGTGTCCGTTGCGATATCGACCGGTCGCGGCCGGACACGATATACCGAGGTCAGGCCCTGTCAACGGACCTGTTTCCAGTCTCAGGAGGCCACTATGTTCACAGAAAGCCGGACTCAGGATTTCCTGGCCGTGGTGCTCGGCGTCTTCACCGCCCTCTCCCCGATCTGGGTGGCGACCAACGACCGAGCAGTGTGGACGATGATCGTGCTCGGAGCGCTCATCGCACTCACCGGACTCGCCCAGATGTACCGGCCCGCGATGGCAGCGGCCGACTACGGCATGGCACTGTTCGGCGCACTGCTGTTCCTCGCACCGTGGGTCATGAATTACACCAGCTACAACGGGGCGTCGTGGACGTCGTGGGTCGTCGGAATCGTCACCGTCGTACTCGCCGTCGCAGCACTGCCGGCAGTGGCCGGCCGGATGCACGGGGCCGCGACGCACCACTGAACCGCAACCACCTCGACGAGCTACCCGCCGGCCGAGCCCGGCGGGCAGGCTCATTTGCGCCATCGACACCACCGGGAAAATTTCGAGGGGACCCGACAGATCCGACGCGCAGCGGGTCCCCGACGCACCGATCCGCGCCGGTTTCCGCACATCCCGCCGTCCGGGCACGTCAGAGCCGCGTATCCGGGTGCCCCGGACACGGATACACGCACCGGCAGCTCCCGCCCGGGATGTAATACTGATCACCACCGACGGCTCACGCACCATTCATGGGCTTCGCACACTAGAACGAAAACCACCCCGGCGGGTAAGAATGGGCCCATGGATGCCGAAAATGCCAGCCTCGGAGACGAACGTCGCGGCCGCCAGGAGGAGTACGGCCGCGCGCACCCGGACTCCGAGTCGAGGGGCTTCGCCGGCTTCGGATCGAACGAATTCGATTCGGCGAATGGAACGAACGGCGCCACGAACCGATCCGATTCCGTTCCGGATCACGGTTATACGTGGACCCCCGCACCACCGTCCACTCCCACCCGGAACCAGCACAGCGCGGGCGGTTCGGCGGCACTGGACCCATTCGCCGCCTGGAACACTCCCGGGATCGACGGGGACGCCGCGGTCGGTGTCATGACATCCGGTAATCAGGAACCGGATTCCCGCTTCAGCACCTCACCGACGGACCCGGCCCAGTTCCCCGCACCTCCCGACGACCCCAGCGGCCCGGACACCGCCGCCCTGACCACCCGGCACAGCGCCGGATCTGTGAGCGACCCCGGGCCCTCCGATCCCGCGGCGATGCCGCGGATATCGCAGTTGGGTCCCGGCCAGGCCGGCGAATATTCGGCCGCCCTGTCCTCCTCGGCCCGTATTCCCGCGCCGGGATCGCCGTACGCGGCCGAGTCGGCGCCGCCCGCCGATCCCACGGCCCCCACCTCGGGCGGCCGGCCCGGATCCGATCCGTTCTCCGTCCCCACCACCCAATTGCCCAGCTCGGGCTCCCTGGAGGCCGCCTATCCGCTGCCGCCCGAAACACCGCAGCGGCCCGATGGCTATGGCGATGCGGCCGCGGACACCGGATCGCTGCCGAGCTGGCTCAGCTCGATCGGGGACGAACCGGTACCGCACCCACTGGAAACCGGGGGGCGGCGCCGCAAACTCGATCTCACCGAATCCGGCACATCCGCGGAGGGCTTCAACCCGTTCGAGGATCAGCATGCGCCCGGCCACGAGGAGAACACCGCGGCCACGGTCACCGATTCGCACGCGCTGTCCGGAGCTCCGAACGCGGAGCGCGAGCCCGCGCTCGACAGTGATCCCCCTGCCCCACCGCAACTGCCCTCGCGTGGATTGCCCACCCGCAGCCCCCGCGGCCACACCGCACCCGGATCGGGCGCCGAGGAGGAATCCGCCACCCCGCAGCTGCCGGCCCGGCGCCTGCCGCGGTCGGCGGCCCGGCACGCGCCCGCGCCGGCCGACGAACCGGACACGGTGGCGCCGAATGCCCACGAGGCGCTGCCGGCGAACTCCGCGATTCTTCCGGGACCGGCGCCGGCCGGCGACCTCTCCGACGCCGCGGACAATGATCGCGACCTGCCGGCTCCGCGTCGGTTGCCGCGTTCCGCGGCCCGGTTCAACACCGACGACGAACAGCCCGGCGCGCACGGCGTTCCGCAACCCGCGCTGCGGCTCGCGGCGCAGCCCGAAGAGGCGGACCCGGCCGACGAGTCCGGCGCGCATACCGCCCCGCCGCGGCTGGCCCCGCCGGACGGCACCCCGATCCTCGACCGGTTGCTCGATCCCGAACCCGCGCACGGTATCGACCCCCACGACGAATCCGGCGCGCCGGTGGCCGAATTGCTCACCCGGATCCTGGAGTCCGAGGATTCCCGGCACGGCGGATCCGACGAGCCGGGCGAGGAGGCGCCCGACCCCACCGCCGCGGCCGTATCGCCGCTGACCCTCGTACCCGACGCCGCGGGCGAACCGGCCCCGGAATCCGGTGAGGGAGCCGATGCCCGGCCGCCGCTGGAAACACGGCGGTCCCGGCGGGCGCGGGAGGCGGCCGAGGCCGAGGCCGCCAAATCCGCACCGGACCGCACGGAGGCGACGCTGTCGGGCCCCGCCCCGGAACCGGCACCGGCACTGCCGCCGACCGGGCGCCCGGCGCCGGTGGAGGACACCACATCCCGGCACGGCCGCAGCGAGGAAGGCGCCGACATAGACATCCACCTCATTATGCGTTTGCTGACCGCGAGCGATGATCTCGAGGTCCTCGCGGGACAGGCGGAGACGGGCGAGGTATCGGCCGCGGAGGTGGCCCGCGCCGCCCGCGAGGCCCGGGCCGCGGTCCTTTCCGCGGTCACGGCTTGGTACGGCGGCCCGGCCCAGATGGTGAAGTTCGCCAACGCCCTGCTCCAGGCCGCTCGCGAGAACTGAAATCACTCGGCGGTGCCGCCGTCCGCGCACGCAGCGGCACCGTCCACGTACTCGTCGGCGATCGCCCCCAGGGCGAGTTCACCGAACTTCCACCTTCGTATCGAGAAACGACGGGACGACCGGTTTCCGCAGCATGCGCGGCGATGATCAGATCATGTGCCGCGGGGATACCGGTCGGCATACCCGAGCAGAAGCTGCGCTTGGTGAGCGGCTGGTCACAGATCGAACGGTCGATGGCTCCGTGCTCGTAGCCGAGCTTGCCGACGGGCCCTCCATAGCGTTGATCACCTTCGCGAGACCTACCGCGAGATGGGGGGCGTAGTCCTCGAACGGCGGTATATCGGCTTCCTCGAGAGCGAGCCGCAACGAACAGCCTGTACTCGTCGTGGGCGGTATCACGGTCGCACGGTTCGTCCATGCCGGACGATACGGATGATCCCCCTCTGACTCAGCGCGACTGAGCACAGAAGAAAAATTGCGTGCCGCCTCGGCTACGGACATTGTCACCAGGGATTCAGACGGTCTGAACTCCGCGAGTCGGGCTACGTCCGTGACCGGGCGCCGCCGGCATGGTCTGTCAGTCGGCCACCTCGGCCGGAAGCGGATCGATCGGCCCGGGCGGTGACTGTGGAAAGAGCTGGTAGCGCACATCGGCCCGGCCGGTGGGATTCGCATTGGGGTCGCCGGGGTTCAGCCACCTGAACGCGATAGTGATTTGCCCCGGAGCGTCGCTGCCGACAACGGCCATGAATGCCTCGGGATCCTCGGTAGCCGTGCTCCCGTATTTGAAGTGGTCGAAGAGCAGGATATGACTGGGCGAGCTGCCGGTCGCTCCCTGCGGGTCGACCTGTACCCAATTCAGTGCGCAGTCGATGGACGAACCGCTTGCCGTCACTCCCCACGCCGCATCTGGGAAAGCCCGTGGCAGTCGGCTGACGGCGTCGTCCACCCGGTCGGCAGGGATCCCAGGGCACGCGGGTGTAATGGGGGCCTCCGGCGCGGCGCCGATAGTGCCCGCACCGGCCGCCATGGCAGCGAATGCGAGTGTCAGCGCCGCCGTAGCTTTACGTATCAAACCGAGCTCCTTCGTTCGATATGGACAACCGTAATATCGACTGAGGAGCTCGAGCGTTATCGGACCGGTCGAACCGATGGCACGAAGACCGTGGTGAGTGCCGGGGTATCGCCGTTGATCATGATGGCAATCTGCCCGACACCGTGTGCGGTACCGCCTCGGCAGGCCGATCGAAGAGCCCATCGGATGTCTGCGCGGTACCGTCGATCCCGGTGGTCATGTTGATCCACTGCACAGCCCGCATCGGTCCGTGAAGAAGAACGGCGCCACTCCTTTCGGAGCGGCGCCGTTCTCAGCGATTCAGTGAATCACTTGATGATCTTCGTGACGCGACCGGCGCCGACGGTGCGGCCACCCTCGCGGATCGCGAAGCGCAGACCCTCGTCCATGGCGACCGGCTGGATCAGCTTGACCAGCATCTCGGTGTTGTCGCCGGGCATGACCATTTCGGTGCCCTCGGGCAGGGTCACAACGCCCGTCACGTCAGTCGTACGGAAGTAGAACTGCGGACGGTAGTTGTTGAAGAACGGGGTGTGGCGGCCACCCTCGTCCTTGGACAGGATGTAGGCCTGACCCTCGAACTCGGTGTGCGGGGTGGTGGTGCCCGGCTTGATGACGACCTGGCCGCGCTCCACGTCCTCGCGCTTGATGCCACGGATCAGCAGACCCGCGTTGTCACCGGCCTGCGCGGTGTCCAGCATCTTGCGGAACATCTCGATACCGGTGATGGTGGTCTTGGTCTTCTCCGGGCGGATGCCGACGATCTCGACTTCCTCGTTGAGGTTGACCACACCGCGCTCCACACGACCGGTGACGACGGTGCCACGACCGGTGATGGTGAAGACGTCCTCGATCGGCATCAGGAACGGCTTGTCGGTCTCACGCACCGGGTCCGGGATGGACTCGTCGACCGCGTTCATCAGCTCGATGATGGATTCGCTCCACTTCTCGTCGCCTTCCAGCGCCTTCAGGCCGGAAACGCGAACCACGGGGGCGTCCTCGTCGAACTCCTGCGAAGCCAGCAGCTCGCGGACCTCCATCTCGACGAGCTCGAGGATTTCCTCGTCGTCGACCATGTCCGACTTGTTCAGCGCGACCAGGATGTAGGGCACGCCGACCTGACGGGCGAGCAGCACGTGCTCACGGGTCTGCGGCATCGGGCCGTCGGTGGCCGCGACCACCAGGATGGCGCCGTCCATCTGCGCCGCACCGGTGATCATGTTCTTGATGTAGTCGGCGTGACCGGGGGCGTCTACGTGGGCGTAGTGGCGCTTCTCGGTCTGGTACTCGACGTGGGAGATGTTGATCGTGATACCACGAGCCTTCTCCTCCGGCGCCTTGTCGATCTGATCGAAGGCAAAGCTCTCGTTCAGATCCGGATACTTCTCCGCCAGCACCTTGGTGATCGCAGCCGTCAGCGTGGTCTTGCCGTGGTCGACGTGACCGATGGTGCCGATGTTGACGTGCGGCTTCGTCCGCTCGAACTTCGCCTTCGCCACTGTGGTGTCCTCCTGGACTTGTTGTTGCTTGCAGTTGCAGCAGTGCGGATTGATTTACAAGGGGTCGTGCAGACGACCGGGCGATATTACTCGCCGGTCGCCTTGGCGATGATCTCCTTCGACACGTTGGCCGGAACCTCCGCGTACGAATCGAACACCATGGAGTAGTTCGCCCGGCCCTGGGTCTTCGACCGCAGGTCACCGATGTAGCCGAACATCTCCGAGAGCGGAACCAGCGCCTTGACGACACGGGCACCACTGCGTTCCTCCATGGCCTGGATCTGGCCACGGCGGGAGTTCAGGTCGCCGATCACATCGCCCATGTAATCCTCGGGCGTGGTGACCTCGACCGCCATCAGCGGTTCGAGGATCACCGGACCGGCCTTACGGGCCGCTTCCTTCAGGGCCTGCGCGCCGGCGATCTTGAACGCCATCTCCGAGGAGTCGACGTCGTGGTACGCACCGTCGAGCAGCAGCACCTTCAGATTGACCAGCGGGTAACCGGCGAGCACACCGTACTGCATGGCGTCCTGTGCGCCCGCGTCGACCGAAGGGATGTATTCCTTCGGCACGCGGCCACCGGTGACCTTGTTCTCGAACTCGTAGGTGGCGCCGTCCTCACCGACGAACGGCTCCAGCGCGATGATGACCTTCGCGAACTGACCCGAACCACCCGTCTGCTTCTTGTGGGTGAATTCGAGCTTCTCCACCTTCTTGGTGATCGTCTCGCGGTAGGCGACCTGCGGCTTGCCGACGTTCGCCTCGACCTTGAATTCGCGCTTCATCCGGTCGACCAGGATGTCCAGGTGCAGCTCGCCCATACCGCCGATGACGGTCTGGCCGGTCTCCTGGTCCAGCTTCACCGTGAAGGTCGGATCCTCTTCGGCGAGCTTCTGGATCGCGGTGCCCAGCTTCTCCTGGTCGGACTTGGTCTTGGGCTCGATGGAGACCTCGATGACCGGGTCCGGGAAGGTCATGGACTCCAGCACGATCTGGTTGTTCGGATCGCACAGGGTGTCACCGGTGGTGGTGTCCTTCAGGCCGATGACCGCGTAGATGTGGCCGGCGCTGACCTGGGGTACCGGGTTCTCCTTGTTGGAGTGCATCTGGAACAGCTTGCCCAGCCGCTCCTTCTTGCCCTTGGTCGCGTTGATGACCTGGGCGCCGGAGTCGACCTTGCCCGAGTACACACGGACGTAGGTCAGCTTGCCGAAGAACGGGTGCACCGCGATCTTGAACGCCAGGGCCGCGAACGGCTCGTCGGCGCTCGGCTTACGGGTGATGACCTCGTCTTCCTTGCCGGGCACGTGGCCCTGCACGGATTCGACATCCAGCGGCGAGGGCAGGTAGTCCACCACGGCGTCGAGCATGGGCTGTACGCCCTTGTTCTTGAACGCCGAACCACACAGCACCGGGTACAGCTCGGAGTTGACCGTCATCTTGCGGATGGCGCCCTTGATCTCGTCGATCGAGAGCTCTTCACCACCGAAGAACTTGTCCAGCAGCGCCTCGTCGGACTCGGCGACCGCCTCGAGCAGTTCCTGACGGTACTGCTCGGCCTTCTCGGCCAGGTCGGCCGGGATTTCCTGGACCTCGTACTTCTCACCGAGCTTGGTCTCGCCAGTCCAGACCTTCGCGTTCATCTCGACCAGGTCGACGATGCCCTCGAAGGAATCCTCCGCACCGATCGGCAGCTGGATGACCAGCGGCTTGGCGCCGAGGCGGTCCTTGATGGTCTGCACGGTGAAGTAGAAGTCGGCACCGAGCTTGTCCATCTTGTTGACGAAGCAGATCCGCGGCACGTCGTACTTGTCCGCCTGCCGCCACACCTGCTCGGACTGCGGTTCCACGCCCTCTTTGCCGTCGAAGACGGCGACGGCGCCATCGAGAACCCGCAGGCTGCGCTCCACCTCGACGGTGAAGTCCACATGGCCCGGGGTGTCGATGATGTTGATCTGATTCTGGTTCCAGAAGCAGGTCACCGCCGCGGAGGTGATGGTGATACCGCGCTCCTGCTCCTGCTCCATCCAGTCGGTGGTCGACGCCCCGTCATGGGTTTCGCCGATCTTGTAGTTCACACCGGTGTAGAAGAGGATGCGTTCGGTGGTAGTGGTCTTGCCCGCATCGATGTGGGCCATGATGCCGATGTTGCGGACCTTGTTCAGGTCGGTGAGCACGTCCTGTGCCACGGAAATCTTCCCCGCTCGTAGCTAGTTGGGATTTTCGCCGACGACCTCGCGGCCGTCATCTGTCGTCAAAGCGGAAGCAGAGCTTCCGTAAGCCTCCCGACCCCGGAGCGATGGGCCGGGCAGACATCACCAGCGATAGTGCGCGAAGGCCCGGTTCGACTCGGCCATCTTGTGAGTGTCCTCACGACGCTTCACCGAGGCGCCCAGACCGTTGCTGGCATCGAGCAGTTCGTTGGCCAGGCGCTCGACCATCGTCTTCTCCCGGCGAGCCCGGGAGAAGTTGACCAGCCAGCGCAGGGCCAGGGTGTTGGCGCGGCCCGGACGAACCTCGACCGGCACCTGGTAGGTGGCGCCACCGACGCGGCGGGGCTTCACCTCGAGCGACGGCTTGACGTTGTCCAGCGCGCGCTTGAGCGTGACGACGGGGTCGGTGCCCGTCTTCTCACGCGCCTGCTCCAGCGCACCGTAGACGATGCGTTCGGCGGTGGACTTCTTGCCGTCGAGCAGGATCTTGTTGACCAGCTGCGTCACCAGCGGCGACCCGTAGACCGGGTCGTTGATCAGCGGACGCTTGGGAGCGGGGCCCTTGCGCGGCATATCAGCTCTTCTCCTTCTTGGCGCCGTAACGGCTGCGGGCCTGCTTGCGGTTCTTCACACCCTGGGTATCGAGCGAGCCGCGGATGATCTTGTAACGCACACCGGGGAGGTCCTTCACACGACCGCCGCGCACGAGCACCATCGAGTGCTCCTGCAGGTTGTGGCCTTCACCGGGGATGTAAGCCGTGACCTCGACCGCGCTGGTCAGCTTCACACGCGCGACCTTCCGCAGCGCGGAGTTCGGCTTCTTCGGGGTGGTGGTGTACACGCGGGTGCACACGCCACGACGCTGCGGGCTCCCCTTGAGGGCCGCGGTCTTGGTCTTGGCGACCTTGTCGCGGCGACCCTTGCGGACCAGCTGGTTGATGGTTGGCATATACCGGCTTTCCTTTTATCGGTTATGGCGGTGTCAGGGCTGTTCATCGAGCTTTCACCCGCACGTCCAACCACGTTTCTCGCGTCCCGAGGTCGGGCGTGTCGCGCGCAGTTCAGGGCCCGATTTACAGGCACGCTGGAATCGTCAGCCGCTCTCGCTGGCCTACGTCTACGCTCGAACTTGCCCGTATCCTTCCGGGCACAGCGGTCCACTGTACTCGGGCGTAGTGAATAGGGTCAAAACCGGGGTGATGTTGTGATATGGCGGGCCGACCGCGGCCCCTCGTCTTCCGGCTCTCGACCCCTCCCGGGCAGTCTCGCGTTCCCTTCTCAACCGCCGGATACCGCCGCTTGTTCCCCGGGTTCGCGGGGTGGGCCCGCGCCGATGATCGGCGCGGTACTAGCGGGCGATATTGAGCGTCAGCTCGAGCAGTTTCTTGGCGGCGGCGCACGGATCGGCCGTGCCGCCCGAGGAGTTCACCCACCAGCCGATCACCCCCGAGTCGGCGGCACTCGCGGTCATACCGCACGAATTCGGATCGTTCGGCCGGCGGACCTCCAGCGCGATCGTCCCCTGCACGGTGGTCTTGGTGCTGGTGTAGCCGAGTTTGTCGTTGGTCGCCTGCTCGGTGCGCAACGACCCGTTCTCGTACCAGTTCAGCGTGAGCATTCCGGACCCGCCGCCGATATCCCACATACAGACCGCGCCGAAGAACGAATCACTGATATAGGTGTTGCCGCCGAGCGCGTCGATGATCTGCTGGTCGGTGACCACATCGCATTCACGGAGCAGCTTGTCGATCTGGGTGGTATTTACCGATTCGCCGCCGCCGACCGGCAGCGCGGTCCCTTCCACGGTACTGCCGCAGCCGGCGCCCAGCACCGTGATCACCAGCAGGACCAGTGCCGCGGCGGCGGCGCGCAGTCGCCGGTGGCGGGTTCGCAGACGTCGCATCCTGTTCACTCCAGCCGCTCGATGGTCAGTTCGGCCAGCGCTCGGCTGCGATCGCATGGATTGCCGCGGTCCGTAGCGAACGAACCCAGCGAGGTCGACCATTCGAAGAAGTCGTCGTCGAGCTGGACCGCGAGATCGCAGATGGTGCCGGTGGGATCGAGTGCCGCGAAGCCGTTACGACCGCCGACGGTGATCGGCTCCGGGGGACGGCCGTGCGTGGTGACCCAGGCCTTCTCTCTTTCCAGCGGGCTACCACGATAGGAGGCGAAGGTGATCGAGGCACCGCCCAGTCCGCCCGACTGCCAGTTACAGCCGACCGCGTTCTTGTACGACTGGACGATCTGCCGCAGACCCCCTACGTCGCGTACCTCGTTGTCGGTGACATGTCCGCATTCCCCCACGAACGGACCGAGCGCGGCCACTTTCGGCGCCGGACCGCGCGGCCCGTCGGCATCCTCGGCGCCCTGGTCGGAACCGCAGCCCGTCAGAGCAAACGCCGCGGTTAACCCGAGGACTATCGCCGACCTGATCCGCATGCCGTGCACAATACCGACGAAAGATCGCTCCCGGCGGCGGTGCAGGTCGACGGTGGTCTCCGGCGTCCGACCGGTCCGGCCCGCGCGCCGCGGGCCGGACGCGTTCAGCGGACCGTGACCACGACCTTGCCGGTGGCGGCGCGCTTTTCCAGCGAGGCCACCGCCTGCGCGGCCTGTTCCAGCGGGAACAACACCGCCTGTGGCGCGGCGATCTCGCCTGCCGCGAACAGCGGCTCCACCTCGGCCCACTGCTCGGCCAGGTATCCCGGGTGCGAGAGCATCCACTCACCCCAGCCCGCGCCGACGACCTCGACATTCTTCAGCAGCAGCCGATTGACCTTCACCGTCGGGATATCGCCGCCGGTGAAGCCGACCACCAGCAGCCGGCCGCCGCGGGCCAGCGAGCGGATGCTGTCGGTGAAGCGGTCGCCGCCGACCGGGTCGAGCACGATATCGACACCCCGGTTGTCGGTGAGTTCTTTGACCCGATCCAACCAGCCGTCGGTGAGGACGACATCGGTGGCGCCGTGCGCGCGAGCGACCTCGGCCTTCTCCTCGGTGCTCACCACCGCGATCACCCGGCCGGCGCCCAATGCGCCCGCCAGCCGCAGGGTGGAGGTGCCGATCCCACCGGCGGCGCCGTGGACCAGCACGGATTCACCCGCGGCGAGACGCCCGCGGTTGCGCAGGCAGAAGTGCACGGTGAGATCGTTGAACAGGATTCCGGCGCCCGCCTCGAAGGAGATGTTGTCCGGGAGCGCGAAAACCATCTCGGCGGCGGTGCTGGCGACTTCGGCCATGGCGCCGCCGAGCATGGTGAGGGCACAGACGCGATCACCGGGCTGCACATGCGCCCCCTCGGGAGCTTCGCGCACCACCCCGGCGACCTCGCCGCCGACCACGAACGGCAGCTGGGGTTTCATCTGGTAGAGCCCGCGGGTCATCAGCACATCGGGGAAGGCCACCCCGGCGGCGTGCACATCGATCACCACACCGCCCGGCAGCGGCTGCGGTTCCGGGATGTCGACGATCTCGATCGCCTCCGGTCCCTCGAGTTTGCTGACCTGAGCTGCGCGCATATGCCGCCCTCTCTGTTCGCCGACCGGCGGTTATAGATACGCGCCAGTCGATATGTACCAATCCACCCGTCCTCATCAACTTATCGGCGCCACCGGCCCGAGTCCATCCCCCGCCGGGTCCGACCGCACCGGCGCCGGCGGCGATCCGAACGCCATCGATCTGTGGGACAGCAACGCCGCGGCCGGTATCCCGTCGAAGGGTCTCATGTGGACCATCGACCCGGCCTTCAACTCCTATTCGCTGCCCGGTCCGACCGCCGCCACACGCCGAGCACAGTTAACCGACGGCTCGGCGTGGCGCGGTGACACACGCCCCGTAAAGTCGTCTCACAGGAAACACGCAGAAGTACCGCGGCCAGTCCGCCGCGCGAGGAGCACAAGTGTCACTCGATCAGCCACTCGCCCCGCTTCCCCAGGAGGGCATGGGGTTCGTCACGGCGTGGCCGGTGCGAGCCGGCGACGTGGACCCGTACAACCGCGTACGCCTCGACGGTGTCGCCCGCTACCTCCAGGACATCGCCTGGGAACACCTCCAGCAATCGGTCCTGGAACAGAGCGACCCGAGCTGGATCATCCGGCGCACCGTCATCGACGTGGTCCGCCCCGTTCTCTGGCCCGACCACGTCCACCTGCGACGCTGGTGTTCGAGTATGTCCACCCGCTGGGCGAATATGCGGGTGCGCATCACCAGCGACCGAGGTGGCCTGATCGAAACCGAAGGTTTCTGGATCAATATCAACGAGTCGAACAATATGCCCGCCCGCATCAGCGACGCCGGCCTGGCCTACCTCGCCCAGACCACCGCCGAACAGCGACTCCGCTGGCGCCCCTGGCTCACCGACCCCGCCCCGCCCGAATCCGACACCGACCTGCCGTTCCCGCTGCGGGCCACCGATATCGACCAGTACAACCACGTGAACAACACCAGTTACTGGCAGGCCGTGGAGCAGTATCTCGTCGACTACCCCAAACTTGTCAGCGGCCCGCACCGGGCGGTCATCGAATACGTCGCCCCGGTCCTGGCCCGCCAGCACATCAGCGTCCGCAGCCGATACGAACCCGGCGACCGGACCACGGGCCGGCCCACCCTGCGCCTCTGGTTCGTGGTCGACGGCATCACCACCACGATCGTCCGTATCGCGCCGCTGTAGACCGCCAGAACCGGCCGGGAGTCGTCGGTGGTGGCGGTGACCGGGAAACTCGAGGTCGGGGCCTGTCTCGCAGAACTCGACGCATGCGGGTTGCTTCGGTATTCGATGCTCGGGTCGGGTGCGGACCCGCACGAGGAGGTGGTGGCCCGGCCGCGCCGGTACGGGCGGATACCTGTTGACGACCGTGGGTCCGTGCCCTGGGATCACTCCGGGGCACGAACCCACTCAGCGCGGCCCGGTAACCGGCCGCCGTCGCCCTCGCCGTCAGCTACCGCCCTTGGCCGCCTGGAGCAGGTCGGCGAGAGAGGTGAACTTGACCCGGGGCCGGCCCGACTCCTTGCCGGCGCCGCGTTCGGCCTGGTCGATGGCCTTCCAGCCGACCCGGTCCACCAGGTCCGGCTGGCGCTCCTGCACCAGGGCGCGCAGTGCGTCCCGGTCGGCGGTGGGGGCGGCCAGCTTGCCGGCGATGAAGTCGGAGATCAGGCCCTCCACCGTTTCCTCGGAGTCGACCCGGTTGGAACCGATGACCCCGCGCGGGCCGCGTTTGATCCAGCCGCTGACGTACACCCCGGTGAGGGGTTGCCCGTCGGCACCGATCACGCGCCCGTGTTCGTTGGGGACCACCGCGCGTTTGTCGTCGAAGGGGAGGTCCGGGACCGGCTGTCCGCGGTAGCCGATGGACCGCAGCACCAGCGAGGCCGGGAGGCTGCCGACCTCGCTGGTGGGGCGGGCGTTGAGGATTCCGTCCTCTTCCACCAGCTCGTTGCGGGCGTACTCCAGTGCTTCGACCTTGTCGGTACCGGTGAGCGCGGTGGGAGCGGCCAGGTACTTGAACACGATCCGTTTGTTGCCCTCGGCCGGCGGTTTCGCGGCGAATTCCTCGGCGAGCGCGTATTTCAGCTTCAGCGAGGGTTCCACGTCCGGGTGGTCGAGCAGCGCCTGGGAGGCCGGGTCGAGTTCCAATTCGGCCGGATCGATGACGATATCGACCCCGGACAGGTGCGCCAGCGCCAGGAATTCCGGTGACGTGTAGGCGGCCTGCAGCGGGCCGCGGCGGCCCAGCACCACGACCTCGCGGATATTGCTGCCGCGCAGCGCGGCCAGGGCATTGTCGGCGATATCGGTTTTCGCCAGCTCGTCGGGATCCACGGTCAGCACCCGGGCGACATCGAGCGCGACATTGCCGTTGCCGACGATGATCGCCCGCTCGCCGGAGAGGTCGAAGACCCGGTCGGCGTAGTCGGGATGGCCGTTGTACCAGGCCACGAATTCGGTCGCGGAATGGCTGCCCGGCAGGTCCTCGCCCGGGATACCCATGCGCCGGTCCGAGGACGCGCCGACCGCGTAGAGGACCGCGTGGTGATGAGCCAGCAGTTCCTCGTGGGTGATGTGCTTACCGACCTCGACGTTCAGGTAGTACTGCAGGGTGTCGCGGCGGAAGGCCGATTCGAACATGGCCGCGACCGTTTTGGTGCCGGGATGGTCGGGGGCCACCCCCGCGCGGACCAGACCCCACGGCGTGGGCAGCCGGTCGAACATCTCCACCTGGACATCGCAGCGCCGCAGCAGTTCGTCGGCCGCGTAGGCGGCCGCCGGGCCGGCGCCGACAATGGCGACCCGCAATGTGCCCAGATCCTTGGGCGGCCGCACCGGTGTCGCGATCGGATCCAGGTTCGACTCCAGCGGATGCCGCTCGAACCAGGCCGCGTTGATCTCCCGGAAACGGGCCAGCGACGCGGACAGATCGTCCTCGGAGAAGATGGCCTCCACCGGGCACGCGTCGACACAGGCGCCGCAATCGATGCAGGTGTCGGGGTCGATGTAGAGCATTTCGGTCGTGGCGAATTCCGGCTGGTCCGGAGTCGGGCGGATGCAGTCGACCGGGCACTCGGAAACGCAGCTCGCGTCGTTACAGCAACGCTGCGTGATTACGTAGGCCATATTTGTGCAGATCCTCGAGACTGATATACGGGCTGGTGCCGTCCGGGTCGCGGGTGGCAGGGCGTGACGACTGAGCGTGGACCGGGATCACCGGGCCTCCCTCCATTGTGACGCCGCTTTCAGTTTGCCTCGAGTGTGTTGTGGATCTCCGCACCGAGGGTGCCTACGGTGGACCCATGGCTCGGACTCTGATCTTGATGCGGCACGGGAAATCGGCGTATCCGGCCGGAACAGAGGACCATGAGCGTCCGCTGGCGCCGCGCGGGAAGCGGGAGGCGGCCTTGGCGGGCACCTGGCTGCGGGCGCATCAGCCGCCGATCGACGCGGTGCGTTGTTCCACCGCGACCCGCACTCGGGAAACGCTCGCCGCCACCGGCATCACCGCGCCGGTCGAGTTCGAAGCCGGAATCTACGAGGCCACGACCGACTATCTGATCGAGCTGATCGGGCTCACCGACCCCGCCGTCTCGACCCTGCTGGTGATCGGGCACGCGCCGGGTCTGCCGTGGACGGCCTGGGACCTCGCGGCCACGCATGATACCGAGGATGCCCTGCGGTTGAGTCGCAAGTTCCCCACCTCCGCGCTGGCGGTGCTGCGCCTGTCCGGCGAATGGGACCGGGTCGGCTCGGGTACGGCCGACCTGGTGACCTTCCACGTACCGCGCTGACCCTCAGCGCAGCAGTTTGCCGCCGAACACCGCTCCGGCGCCGAGCACGACGAGCAGCAGGAACGCCGCCCAGCCGCCGATCAGCCACCAGACCAGACCGAACACCACGACGATCGGCGCCACCGCGATCGCGGTGATCACCGGGCTCTCCCGGACCGTGGCCCACGCCGAACGCGCCCGGACCCGGTCGATTTCCTTGGCCATCCTCCCAGGCTACGTGCCGGATCCCGGATGCGCTGGTACACGCGCGTTCCGGGCGGTGAGCACCCTGGACAGGCGCGGGCCACGCGGCCCGTCGCAGCGCGGCGTCCGGGTCTCGGACAGCTGAGTACGCTGGCGCTCGGCGGTACGGCCCCGGGTCGTGGCGCCGTGCGCAGAATGGCCGGACACGGAAAGGAGCCGCGGAGATGACCGAAGCGACCGAGCAGAGCAAGGTGGTGCGCAACCCCGGCGAGAACCGTTACGAGGTGTGGTACGGCGCCGAACTGGCCGGATTCGCCGAGTACACCGAGCGCGGCGGGGAAACCGTCTTCACCCATACCGAGATCGGCCCGGAGTTCGGCGGTAAAGGACTGGGCAGCCGGCTGGCCGAGTTCGCGATCTCCGACACCGTGGACCGCGGGCGCAAGATCCGGCCCGAGTGCCCCTTCATCCGGAGTTATCTGGAAAAGCATCCGCAGTACAACGAGCACGTGGTCGGCGGCGGTGAGTGACCTCGATCCGCACCCCACCGAGACCCTCTGCGAGCCGGGGACCGGGCCGGGGCCGATAACGCGGCTGTATCCGGCCCGGGAGGTGCCGCTGGGCGGTGTGCGCGGCACCTATGTGGAACGGACCCTGCCGCAGCGGGAGCTGCCGACCGTCGGGGCCTGGTGTTTCCTGGACTATTTCGGCGCTCCGACGGTGACCGTCACCGACGCGCCGCCGGATATCGATCCGCATCCGCATATCGGTCTGCAGACCGTCACCTGGCCGTTCGAGGGAATGATCCGGCACCGGGATTCGGTGGGCTCGGATGTGCGCATCGAACCCGGCCAGCTCAATCTGATGACCTCCGGGCGCGGAATCGCCCACTCGGAGTACACGGCGCCCGAGGCGCCCGCCGGGCGCGGGGTGCAACTGTGGGTCGCGCTGCCGGAGGGGCACCGCGATATCGCTCCCCATTTCGAGCAGCACCGGGATCTACCTGTCCGCACCGCCCCGGGCCTGCGGGCGACCATACTTCTGGGTTCGCTGGCCGGGGTGACCTCGCCGGCAACGATCTACACCCCCCTGGTGGGAGCCGATATCGAGATCGATCCCGCGACCGCGTCCACGCTGCCGCTGGAGCCGGAGTACGAGTACGCCCTGCTGGCGATCGAGGGCACGGTCACCGCCGCCGGATGCGAGCTCACCCCGGGCCCGCTGCTGTACCTGGGCACCGGGCGCGACAGCCTCGACCTTTCCAGCGACTCCGGCGGCCGGTTCGCCCTGATCGGCGGGGAGCCGCTCGCGGAGGAACTGGTGATGTGGTGGAACTTCGTCGCGCGCGAGCATGCGGAGATCGTGGCGGCCCGCGCGGATTGGGAGTCGCACAACTCCGAGCGTTTCGGTGATATCGCCGGCCATACCCCGGACCAGCGCATTCCGGCGCCACCCATGCCCGGTGGGCAGCTGAAGCCCCGCGCCCGGCGACCACACGGCAGCTGAACCGCTGCCCGCTCCGGAGTTACGGAACGCGGCTGCGAAGCCGCGCAAAAAGTAGTTGGAACGGGGCCCGTCAGGGAATCTCGTCCAGATGCTCCTCCACCCAGGTCCGCAGCTGGGCCAGGGGCTGCGCCACGCTGCGGCCGAGTGAGGTCAGTTCGTACTCGACGTGCAGGGGGCACCGCCGGATAGACGGTCCGGTTCACGAAGCCCCGATCCTCGAGGCGGCGCAGCGTGGCGGTGAGCACTTTGGGGCTGACTCCCTCGAGCCGCTTCTGCAGGGCTCCGAAGCGCTGCGGCTTCTCCTCCATGGCGCCGATGGCCAGTGCGGACCATTTGTTCGCCAGGAGATCGAGCACGTCGCGGCAGGGGCACTGGGCGGCGTACACATCGTGATGATCGTGCCGCCGGGTCTCGCAGCGCGTGATCATGGCGTCTTCCTCTTCGCTGTAACCGGCGACCTGGCCGAGCAGGGCCGCATCCTCGACCAGGTCTCCCGGCTGGTGGACACCGGAATCCTGACCACCACGGCCACCACCACCCTCGGCACGATCAATGCCGAGCACCTGCGCGAGGCCCATCGTGTCCTGGAGGCCGGGAAGGCCGTCGGCAAGATAACCCTGGCCGGTTTCCGACCGGCCGGCGTGCAGCAGCCGAGTACTCTCTGTGATCAGCACTTGCTTGGAGTCCACTCCAGGTGGCTAACGTTGCCCTCGTTCGACGAGAGGATATCGAGCGCCATGCGGAAAACGTTGTGGTGCAGTACTTTTCAGCAAGGAGAGCAGTCGGCGTGAGTATCACCGAACCCGGCCCGGGCCTCACCGATCCGGCTCGGGACCTCCCCCGGCATTCGATCGGGGCGGCGGCCCGGCACTGTGGTCTGAGCCAGGACACGCTGCGCTGGTACGAGCGCATCGGCCTGCTGGCCCATATCGGCCGCGACCACACCGGCAAACGCCGGTTCAGCGACCGCGACCTGGACTGGCTGACGCTGATCACCCGGTTGCGCACCACCGGCATGACGGTGGCGGACATGATCCGGTACGCCGAACTGGTCCGCGCGGGTGCGAGCACGGTCCCCGAACGGCTCGCGATGTTCCGCAAGACCCGCGCCGATGTCCTCGACCGTATCGCCGAACTCGAACAGACCGTGGCGGTGCTGGATCACAAGATCTCGCTCTACGAGCAGCACGTCCCCGGCGACGCCGCCCGGTCACCCGACAACGCAGCATCGTGAAGGGATACCCGAGACCATGACCGAAGTACTGCCGACCGCGCCATTGGGCACCACCGGAATCCGGGTGGGTGTCCAAGGCCTGGGCTGCATGGGTATGAGCGAGTTCTACGGCCCCACCGATCGCGCGGAGTCCCGTGCGACTCTGGATCGCGCCCTCGAACTCGGCATCACCCTGTTCGACACCGCCGATATCTACGGTTCCGGCGACAACGAGGAATTCCTGAGCGATTTCGTCCGCGCCAACCGGGACCGGATCGTGCTGGCCACCAAGTTCGCGATCGTCCGCCGGGCCGACGATCCGCACTATCGCGGCATCGACAACTCACCCGACTACATCCGGCAGGCCGTCGACGCCAGCCTGCGCCGCCTCGGTACCGACACCATCGACCTGTACTACATGCACCGGCGCGACCCCCAGGTGCCGATCGAGGACAGTGTGGGGGTGATGGCGGAGCTGGTGCGCGCCGGCAAGGTACGC
Organism: Nocardia sp. NPDC004568; assembly: GCF_040609955.1. Taxonomy (NCBI): domain Bacteria; kingdom Bacillati; phylum Actinomycetota; class Actinomycetes; order Mycobacteriales; family Nocardiaceae; genus Nocardia; species Nocardia sp. NPDC004568. The sequence goes on along the minus strand of NZ_JBEXLL010000021.1, from coordinate 8,032 downwards.
GCGCTCGGCCTGTCCGAGGTCACCGGGGAAGAACTGCGCGCCGCGCACGCGGTCCATCCGATCGCGGCGGTGCAGTCGGAGTGGTCGCTGTTCTCCCGCGACGTCGAGCGGACAGCGGTTCCCGCGGCCGCCGAACTGGGCGTCACCTTCGTGCCCTATTCCCCGCTGGGCCGCGGCTTCCTCACCGGAGCCCTGCCCAGCACCGACGACCTGAGCGAGGGCGATTTCCGGCGGCATATGCCACGTTTCACCGGCGACAACGCCGCACACAACGCCACACTCCTCGCACCGCTGCACGCCATCGCCGAGGCGCGCGGACTGACCCCCGCCCAGATCGCGCTGGCCTGGGTGCAGTCGCGCGGCCGGGTGCACGGGTTGCCGGTGGTGCCCATTCCCGGCACCCGCCGCCGGACCCGGCTCGCGGAGAACGCCGCCGCGGCCGCGGTCACCCTGACCGCGGCGGAACTGGATCAGCTGGAACCGATCGCCGGTCAGGTGGCCGGACCGCGCTACGCCGATATGTCGTTCACCTCGGCGGGCCGCGAGTAGGTCGGCTGCTCCGGCGCCCCCAGCCGCTGGGTGCCGATGACGCGTAGCAGTTCCATCTTCTCCGCGGCGTCGGTACCCGGCAGCGGCCAGTAGATGAGTAACCGCTGGGTGGCGTTGGGCGTGAGCATGGTCTCGCAGAACATATCGATCACACCGAGCTCCGGATGCACCGCGCTCTTGGTATCGGAGTGCCGGACCGCCACCTCGTGCTCGTTCCAGAGCCGCTCGAACTCCGGACTGTTCGCCCGCAGCGCGCCGATGAACTCGATGACGTCGGGATCCTTCGGCCGGCGCGCGGCGGTGGCGCGCAGGTCGGCGACCTGCCTGCGGGCGAGCCCGTCGGTGTCGCGCAGCGGAGAGATCGCCCGGGCTTCCGGGTCGGTGAACCACCGCCAGGCGTAGAACCTACCCCAGCCCTGCTGTTCGGCCTGATCGCCGAACAGCAGGGTGTGCATCCGGTTCTGCACCAGGCATTCACCGAGATCGGTGATGACCGCCGCCGGGATATCGTCCAATTTCGCGAGCACGTGCATCAGTCCCGGCCCGACGTGTTTATCGGTCCGGCTGCCGCCGGGCGGCGCGTGTTCGCACAGCAGATAGATGTGATCGCGTTCGTCGGCGGTGCAGCGCAGCGCACGGGCCAGGGCGGCGAGCACCTGAGTGGACGGCCGCGGCCCACGTGCCTGCTCCAACCGCGTGTAGTAGTCGGTGGAGATCCCGGCCAGCTGCGCCACTTCGTCACGGCGCAGGCCGGGGGTCCGGCGGCGGGTCCCGGGAGGCAGGCCGACCGACTCGGTGGTCAGTTGCTCCCGGCGTCGCCGGAGGAAATCGGCGAGTTCGCTGCGATCCATACCTCCACTGTCGCGCACCGCCGCGCGGTCGGCCAGGGATCGTCGGTCCCCCGATAAAGCGTCTCTGCCACGGGTACCTCCGGTCCACCACCGTGGTCGGTATGACGAATACACAGATCGCAGTCGCACGACTGGGCAGCACCGGGCCGACGGTCGGGCGGATCGGGCTCGGCGCGATGGGGATGTCGGGTGCCTACGGCCCCGCCGACGAAACCGAATCCACAGCCACCGTCCACGCCGCGCTCGATTCCGGTGCCCGGCTGGTCGATACCGGCGATTTCTACGCCATGGGCCACAACGAGCTGCTGGTGGGCCGAGCCATCGCCGACCGCCCGCGGGAGGAGACGATCCTCAGCGTGAAGTTCGGCGGGATGATCGGCCCGGACGGCAGCTGGCAGGGTTTCGACAGCCGTCCGGCGGCGCTGCGCAACTTCCTGAGCTACAGCCTGCGCCGGCTGGGGGTCGACCATGTCGACATCTACCGCCCGGCCCGGCTGGACCCGGCGGTACCGATCGAGGATACGGTCGGCGCCATCGCCGAACTCGTCGACGCGGGATATGTGCGGCATATCGGCCTGTCCGAGGTGGGCGCCGATACCCTGCGCCGGGCGGCGGCGGTACATCCGATCGCCGACCTACAGATCGAGTACTCGCTGTTCTCCCGCGGAATCGAAACCGAGATCCTGCCCGTCTGCCGCGAACTCGGCATCGGCGTCACCGCCTACGGCGTGCTCTCGCGGGGTCTGCTCAGCGATACCGCGCCCGGCCGCACCGCCGGTTTCGGGCCGGCCGACTACCGCGCCCATACCCCGCGTTTCCAGGCCGGCAACCTCGTCGCGAACCTGGAACTGGTCGACGCGCTGGCCGCGCTGGCGCGGGACAAGGGTGTCTCCACCGCCCAACTGGCCATCGCCTGGGTGCTGAGCCGCGGCGACGATATCGTTCCGCTCATCGGGGCGCGCACCCGTACCCGCTGGTCGGAGGCGCTCGGCGCGCTCGACATCGCCCTCACCGCGGCCGAGATCGCGGCGATCGAGGCCGCGGTTCCGGCCGCGGCGGTGGCGGGTAGCCGGTACGCGGAGGCGCAGATGAGCGCACTCGACAGCGAGCGCTGAACCCGGCCGGGATCGCCGCGTCGCGGGCCCCGGCGTACTGCCGGGCGCCCGCGACGAAGGACTCATTTCGCCAGCAGTGCGTCCAGCGCCCGGTAGCTCGCATTGAGCCCCTCGGCCATCCCGGACTGCAGCATTCCGTCCCGTTCCTCCGGGGTGTGGAACTGGCTGACCGTGACCACCCGGGTGCGTCCGTCGCCGAGATCCTCGAAGGTCGCGGCATCGATGGCGACGTGCGCGGGCATCCCGTCCCATTCGAAGGACTGCACGATCCTCTCCTGCGGCACGATCTCCCGGATCCGTCCTTCGAACCCGTGCGACTGCCCGTCGGCGTGTTCGACGAAACGCCAGTGTCCGCCGACCCGGAACTCCCAGCGCTCGACATCGAGGCGATTGCCCCGGCCCCACCACTGGGTGAGCTGCTCGAGCCGGGTGTAGGCGTCCCACACCCGCTCCCGGGGTGCGTGGAAAACCCGCTCGATTCTGATCTCGCGGTCCGCGGCCGCGGTGACGACGGCTTCTTCGGTGGCAGTGCTCATTGTTCGTGCTCCGTTCGTTGCAGGAATTCGCCGAGACGGTCCATACGCGCTTCCAGCATCTGCCGGTAGCCCTGCAGCCAGGCCACCTCCCGCCGGAAAACATCGGGTCCGACCCGGCAGTACCGGATCCGGCCCCGTTTCTCCGTGACCACCATGCCCGCGTCCTCGAGCAACCGGATGTGCTTCTTGATACCGGTGAGGGTCATCGAGAAGTCGTCGGCCAGCTCGCTGACGGTGGCCGGGCCACGGCCGAGCCGCTCGAGGATGCCCCGCCGAGTGGGGTCCGCGAGCGCCCCGAAAGAGGCGTCCAAGAACTCATACTGAACCATCTAGTTCAGAATGAGGGCGGAGCACGCGATGTCAACAGGCCACGGTGAAGATCTCGTAGCTGTGCCCCTCGGGCGAGCGGACGTACACACCGCGGCCGCCGCCCAGGTGGTTGATATCCCGGTCCCAACCGTTCCCGGGCCCCGATCCGAACTCGACGGCGGGCCATCGCGCCAGCCGGCGCAGCACGGCGTCGAAGGTGGCCTCGTCGACCAGGAATCCGTAGTGTCCGGGCTCGGCCCGGCCGCGGTCGCCGAAATCGAAGGTCAGGCTCTCGTTCACCCGCACCGGCACGAACGGACCGGCCGGCTCGCCCACCGTCAGCCCCATGAGCTCGGCGAAGAACGCGGCCCCCGCCGCGCGATCCGACACCGGGACGATGGTGTGGTCGAGCACGATGCGCGGAGCGCTACTCGTTCCGGACATGACAGCTCCTCCTATTTACATGCGTTACACATGTAATCTACATGCGTTTCGCACAGAAAAATCAGAAGAGGATAGATTGGTCTATATGAGCGGCAGCTCCTCCCCCGCAGACGGCGGACCCGCCCTGTTCCGCCTGGTCCGGTTCTGGTCCCGGCGCTGGATACAGCGCGGTGTCGGCGGGCAGAGCGCCGAACTGCGCAATGCTCAACATGTCCAGGTCGTGGAGGCGGTGGCCGGTGCCGCCCAGGCCCCGGACGAGGCGACCATCACCGCGGTCGCCCACCAGCTCGGCCTCGACCATTCCGGCGCCAGCCGGATGGTCCGGGACGCCACCACCGCCGGTTACCTGTCACGCCGCGAATCCGATCTCGACCGCCGCCGTACCGCACTCCACCTCACCCCGGCGGGTACCCGCCTGCTGGCCGATGCCCACGATTGGCAGCGGCAGATATTCGATCGGCTCACCGACGACTGGTCCCCCGCCGACCGCCGCCGGTTCGCCGGTTACCTTCAGCGACTGGCCGACGAACTACCGCACAATCAGTGAGAACACCCACACGGGGTTCGAGCATTCGATCGTCGATATGTTCCTGTTCCCCTCGAGGCTGCTCCTCGGTGGCGGTTCCTCGATCAGTGGCTATCCGATCTGGAATGACATCCCCACGGTGGCCGGCAATCTCGTCGGAGGTCCTGCCTTCGTCGGCCTCACCCTCTACGCGACCCATGCGCGCACTGCCGCACTCCGGCCGGATCCAGCGCTTCCGAATCGAACCCGGCCGCAACGGGCCCGGTCGCTCATGCGCCTGCGGCGAGAGCGGACGCGGGGGCGCGGGTCGCTTCGGCGGCCCAGTAGTCGGTATCGACAGCGGCGTTCTGCGCGGCGAAGAAGCGGCGGCGACTCTCGGGATCGGTAGGGTTCAGAACGAAATTGGTCATCGCGGCGGAAACCCGTCGCGCATGTTCGTCACCGATCCAGCGCAGAATTTGGGAGGCGTCCGCCTCCGAGTACGCGGCCGATTCCTCTCCGGTAGCGACTTTCTGGATTTGGCTCAGTTTCACCCGGGACGGCGCGGTCAGATATTCCTCGCCGACCCGCCGCGACGCACCCTGCAGTTGGAGCCCTTCCCGGCCGAGAGAGTAGTCGAGGACAGCGCGCTCCAGCTCCGCGTGGGCCGCCGGGGTGTTCATCGCCGAGGCGTAGTGCGAGGCCGCGACGACCTCGGCCAAATTCTTGTCGGCCAGCGACACATCGCCTCCGTGCTTCACCACATAACCCCGCGCTTCCACCGCGCGCTGGATCATGTCCTCGTCGGTGAAGCCGGCGCCGCGCAACGAAGCGGCGACCTGCCCGAGGAATCCACCGCCACCGACCAGCACACCGTCGACGGCGGCCGCCGCGCCCCGCGCGGTGTTCACTCCGCCGCGACCGGCGTCACGGGCGACGGCCGCCGCATCGCGGGCGGCGTGCGAAAGATGCAGTCGATCCAGGTAGGTGTGCGTGGCCAGCCCATCCGGACCACCGGCCTTCTCACCGTTCCAGCGAGCATTCCACACACCCCACTGGTCGAGCATCGCGCTCTGCCGTTTCATCGAATGCGGTTCCAGCGGTGATACCCGGTTGAACAGCCAGGCCGATGCCGGGTTGTTGTTCAAGGTCGACAGTGCGGCGGCACCGGCGAGCAACCCGAGCCCCGGTACGCCGGAATGGGCGAGTCCACCGGAACCCATACCGAGCGCCGGGCCGCCGCCCCCGCCCGCACCGCTTCCGCCCGGCGCCTGTTGCAGAGCCAGGGAGAATCGGTTGACGATCCACTCGTTGCCCTGGCGCAGCGCGGCGGCGAACCGCCGGAACTGGAGCAGGCCGACGACTTCCACCACCGCGGCCAGGATCAGCACCACGGTCGCCTGGCCGCGGGCCTGATCGAACAGGTTACCGAGGAACAGCACATACAAACCCAGGTAGATCACATAGGCCGCCATCACCACGGCACCGTAGAAACTGTCCACGAGATTGCGGACGAGGAAGGTCTGCGTGGGACCGTAGACGAAACCGCCCGCCGCGAAACCGAAGATCGCCGCGAAACCGTGGAAGACCGAATCGAGAGCGGACCAGATGATCTTGACCGAGAGGTAGGCCCCGAAGGCGAGCAGGATGCCGGCACAGAGCAGCACCACCAGCCCCGAACCGACCTGCCCCATGCTCGGGTTCAGCGCCGCCTGGTATGCCGCCAGATCACCGCAGCCGCGCAGCCCGGAGGCCAGGGCCGAATCCGAACCCGACCGCACCCCCGCCGACCACACGGCCGCGCAGCCCGGCCGGTCGTCGATCACATGCCCGAAGTTCCACACCTGGACCTGGCGCCGGGCGAAGTTGTCGGCCAGATTCACCTGCATGGTCGCGACCAGTCCGGTGGGATCGCTGTACGCGTGCCCGGTGAGCCCGGCAGCCACCGCGATACCGATATCGCGGCCCTGCGACATCAGTCCGTGCGAGGAGAGTACATCCTCGAGCGGTTGGGCCATGAAGACCGGGCCGAGCACGGCGACCCCGACCATGGTGACCGCCTGCGTCGCGGCCCGCGCGTGGTGACCGCGCAAGACGAACCACGCCACGATGAACGCGCCGAGTGACGCCGCGACGAGGAGGACCATCGGGATACCGATCTGGGCGTGCAGGCTGCGGGCGACTCCGGCCAGCGCGTCACCGAACGGGTCGAGCCAGTGGAAGCTCATCGTGTAGCCGATCACCCAGATCGCACTGGTCACGATGACGATGTAGCCGGCGAATTCGAGCCCGAGCACCACCGAGACAGCCGTCTCCAGCGGCTCGAAAATACTGCCGTGTGTGGTGACGAATCGATAGTGGGTCAGTTCGACACCGCTGGAATCGCGAATGTTCATCCAGTTCAACGCCGGAAAACCCGCGGTCGCCACCGCTTCGGAATCCCCGGTCGCGGCCAGTGCTGCCGCCCCGAGCATTGCGGGAAGCACGAATAGAACCGAGCCGAACACCGCGAGCCGCCGCAACCACCGGCGACGGCGAGCGACCGCCGCGCCGCCCTCCGCACGCCCCACCTGTGCACGACCACCGCGCGTGAGCTGAGTGATTCGGAATGTCATGGGCCCTCCGGTGGTCGTCGGTTCGGCGCCTGTTCGACGACTCCGGCAGACAGTGCGCTGCAACGTTATTCACTACTGTTCGGCCGAACGACGTTTGTACGCAATGTGATCGAAATGCCCGGTTCATATTCCCACTGCTGGACCGAGTGGCCCGGCGACCGGCGACCGGCGACCGGCGACCGGCGACCGGCGACCGGCAACCGGCAACCGGCAACCGGCAACCGGCAACCGGCAACCGGCAACCGGCAACCGGCAACCGGCAACCGGCAACCGGCAACCGGCAACCGGCAACCAGCGACCGGCAACCAGCAACCAGCAACCAGCAACCAGCAGCTCAGCGGCTCAGCGGCGCCGACAGAGCCGGGCTCGCTCCCTTTCGGGAGCGGGCCCGGCCTTGACAGAAGTCGCCCTACGCTGGGTACTCACCCGAGCAGTGTGACCGCGATCCCGAGCGCGGCGGCGCCGAACACCGCCACGTTCCGCAGTTTCTGCAGCGTCCACGTCCAGCCGGGGAACCCGGCCTCGGCCGCCGCCAGCAGTGCGGGCACATCCACGCGCCGCAGTTCCGGATCGTTCTTGCCCGCGAAGGCGGCCCGCACCGATCGCACAGCGGTGAGGTTGCTGTAGACGATGACCGCGTTGCCGATGAGCACCAGCGCGAACACCACCACGCTCACGGTTGCCGCCCAGGCCGGTCCGGCCAGATTCACACCGGCGACCGCCAGCAGCACCGCGGCGATGCCGACGGGCGCCGCCCATTCGTGCCCACTGGCATCGAAGCGCATCCCGTGCTCGGCCAGCGCGGTCGGGCGAACCCGCTGGCGGGCGAGCTCCCGCTGCGCGCTCGCCATGGCCGCGGCTCCGTAGCGGTGCCGCACCAGCGGCATGCTCACGAACGCGGCGGCAACGATCAGGGCCAGGACGGCAGTGACGTTCATGATGATCCCTCTTCTCTCGGCGAACTCCGCGGCCGCTGACTTGAACTAAGTAAAAGTACAATAACCCGACACTTGCACCTAGACGAGTAAGTCCAAACCCTGGTCAATGGTCGTAGGCGATCAGTGACCGGGTGACCGGTGCGCCGATCGTGTGGTTGTGCCAGATCGCG
>NZ_JBEXLL010000020.1:21710-82257 GCF_040609955.1 Nocardia sp. NPDC004568 | reverse complement strand
CTCACTCCCGAAGCGTTCCGGCAGCGATGGACACCGACCGAGTTCAACCAACCGCAACTCGCATGATCGGTGGATCCGCCATCGGGGCCCAGTCACCGGAACGTATCCCCATGTCAGTGAGTCTCATATTTTTATCTCGAAATTGCGTCGCAAAACCGCGTAACGAGATAGAATTATGAGACTGCCGATCGAACTGGGGAGGCCCACATGGAAACAACCATCGAGGCCGGAGGCTGGCCCTCATCGAGGGCGCGCTGTTCCACAACGAGCTGACCGATACCGAGCTCGTCGTCGCATTGCGGGCGGCGGGTCTGCACGAGACCGCGCGGGTGCTGAATCGCACGCTGCGCCTGCACCAGTGACCGCCGCGCCGGCGCGCCCGGATCTGCGGGTCCTGAGCGTGCGTCGACCGTGGGCGAACCTGATCGTCGCCGAGCACAAGACGATCGAGAACCGCAGTTGGTCCACCGCCTACCGCGGTCGCCTGGTGGTCCATGCCGGGCGCACCTGGGTACCGGCGGCCGTCGAACTGTCGCGCAGCCTGGGAATCACCGAGTTCGCCACCGCGGCCGCGAATCCCGGCGGATATCTCGGAACCGTCGAGGTGCTCGACGTGCACCCGGCCGCCGGCTGCTGCGCTCCGTGGGGATTCCGGGACCCGGGCACCTTCCACTGGGTCCTCGGCGACGCCCGGCCGTTCGATATCCCGATCCCGGGCCGGGACGACTCGGGCTCTACCGCGCTCCGGACCACCTCCTCGATGTGGTCACCGCAACGGCCCTGACTGCCGGGCAGAAAGGCATGTGAATGAACCTCGGCTACGCCCGCGTCTCCACCACCCACCAGGACCTCGAACGCCAACTCGCCGCACTCGCCGAGCACGGGATCCCCGACGAGCGGATCTACGCCGACAAGAAGACCGGCGCCACCGTCGACCGGCCCGAGTTCAAGAAGATGCTGAAGTACGCGCGCGAAGGCGACACGATCGTGGCCACCAACCTCGACCGGCTGGGCCGCAATCTGCGCGAGTGCCTCAACCTCGTGCAGGAGCTGCGCGAGCGCGGTATCGGAGTGAAGACGCTGCGCGATCCTCTGCCGATCGACACCACCGACACCTCGGGACTGGCCGAGATCGCGGTCGCGATGCTGGCGCTGTTCGCCCACATGGAACGCGTCTTCATGCGGGAACGGGCCGCCCACGCGCGTGAAGTCGCTGCCGCCCAGGGCAAGCAGCCCGGCCGGCCACGCAAGCTCAGTCCCGCCCAGATGGCCATGGCACAGGCCGCGCTGCGTGAAGAGCGGCCGATCGACCAGGTCGCCGAAGCATTCGGGGTATCGCGGGCAACCCTCTACCGCTACCTCGCCCAAGCCGCCGACGCTCCACCGAACGCCGGCGAACCCGAAGGAAAAGGAAAAGAGAAATGAACTGGGAACAGCAGATGAACGTCGAGCTTTTCGACCCCTCGGCCAGGGGCTACAGGGTAGGAGCGTCCGGCCCCAACCCGGATATCCCCGATTCCGGCCCGGCATGGGCCATCTTGCAGCCAGACGGTCGACTGTACCGAGAACCAGCAGAGTACCACGTCGATGCCCGCCGGCGCGGCGGCGCGGGTCTGCGCGGCGATATCTCCCGCACGGTCGACGACCGCGTCCGCACCCGCCGCGCGCACCGAATCGCTCTTGGATCCGCTGCTGATGGCGACGACTCGGGCGCCTCGCGCGCGGGCGATCTGCACCAGTGCGAGGCCGACACCGCCCGAGGCGCCGGATACCAGGACGGTCTCTCCCGCCCGCATCCGGCCCCGTTCGATCATGCCCAGCGCGGTGCCGTACGCGGTCGGCACACTCGCGAGCTGATCGTCGGTGAGCGCGGATTCCGTCACGTCGTGCGCCTGGCCGGCGGGTGCCGTCACGTATTCGGCTTAACCGCCGTCGCGTTCGCTGCCCATCAATCCCACCGGTTCGCGTCCGGTCCTTCGCCGTCGTAGATCGCCGGGTCCACGACCACGCGGCGACCGACGAGGCGTTCGTCCACTCCCGGCCCGACCGCCGCGATCCGGCCGGCGATATCGGCGCCCTGGATACGCGGGAAGTCGATCGGGCCTCGCCAGCCCGACCGTGCCCGCGGGTCCCCCGGGCGGCCGTACGCGCCCTCGCGGGTCCATAGACCGGTGTTGTTCAGCGCGACGGCGCCCACCCGGACCAGCACCTCACCTGCCTCCGGAGTAGGCACCGCCACATCCACCGGCTCCAGCACCTCCGGTCCGCCGTGGCGCGTGATCCGTACCGCGCGCATGGTCTCGGATGTCATCTTCCGCAACCTCCTCGCAGGTTTACTGATCTGTAAACCCTGCCAGGCTAGGTCGCTCGGGGGAAACGCGCCACGCCGGGTGCGCGAACTCGATCGGCCGGTGTCCGGCCGCGTTGCCGCCGTACGGCTTTCAGTCGGCGAGATAGCGCAGCATCACCGCATCGGCGAAATGCCTCGTCTCGGCCAGGCGGAGCGGGATACGAGTGTTCAGCAACGGGAAGAGCGGTGTACCGCCGCCGAGCACCACGGGCGACAGGAACAGCTGGTACTCGTCGATGAGCCCGTGGGGTATCAGTGCGGCCGCGAGGCTCGCACCCCCGACCTCCATGACGCCGTCGCCTCCGGCCTTGAGCCGGCGCACCTCCTCGACCGCGTTCTCCCGGACCAGCGTGCTGTTCCAGTGGACCTCGGTGAGGGTGCGGGAAAAGACGACCTTCGGTTTCTCCGTCCAGAGCGTGGCGAACTCGCGCTCGATGCGCGACGCGTCCTCGGATACGTGCGGCCAGTACTCGGCCATCAGCTCGTACATCCGGCGGCCGTGCAGCGATACCTCGATATCGCGGAAGCGGTCGTTGTGGAACTGGTGCAGCTCCTCGTCCGGGTCGGTCCAGTCGATGTTGCCGGTGGCGTCGTTGATGTAGCCGTCGACGGACACGCTGAACCCGTAGATCAGTCTCCGCATAACCGGTAGACCTCCTCCGCACTCGAAACTCATCGGTGCTCCGGCTCGGTGGGGTTCGCTGCTTTCGGTGCCGAAGCAACCGGCCGCTGTGCCGGGCCGGATCGATACGACCCGCCACTCGTCACGCCGAGGCGGATGGTGGTGTCACCGGATCCGAGGCGCGATCGCGTCCAGGTGCGCGCGGTCCCAGTCGGCGGCGTCGGCGGCGGCCTCGTAGGTCGATCGAAGGAACTCCGACACGGTCGCTTCGGGATCGTCGGCGGTGCGTACGGCCTCGTAGGGGAGCAGGAACTCGTGGACCGCGGCGTCGTAGTAGCCGGCCCGCGGCCGGATCGGTGTGTCCGCGTACCCCTCGGGCTCGGGATAGGCATAGGCGTAGAAACTGCCCTCGGCCGAGCCGCCCGGCCAGAATCCGCTACTGGCCAGCTCGTGTGAGTAACCCTCGACCATGACCCAGTCGGCGCAGTTGGGGGCGCCACCCGGATGTGGTGGCGCGGTGCGCCCGGAGAAGCGGGTGTAGGCGAGGTCCATCGCACCCCAGAAGAAGTGCACGGGGCTGGCCTTGCCGGTGAACTCCCCACGGAACCGGTTCAGGACGCGGTCGGCGGCCATCAGCTGACGCCAGAACATATTGGCGTGGCCCCGGTCGTAGGCCGCGTGCGTGGTGTCCTCGGCGAACGGAATCGCGTTTTCCACTTCGACCGGGCGCGCCAGGATCGTGATGTCGATACCCAGCGCGTGCAGGGCGGTCATCACTTCGTTGTAGAACGCGGCCACCGTTTGGGGCTCCAGATTGATCCGGTGGCGCGCGCCGGTGCAGGATCGGATGAGCAGCTGGTGGTCGATGAAGTCGAATTCGATATCGAAGGTCCCGCGGTCGTAGGGGATCGCCGAGGTGGTCAGGCCGCGGGCGGAGAGATAGAAGGCCACCTGCCACCAGTGATTGACCATCGGGGCGCGGGCCAGGCGGAGTTTGCCGACGATCTGCATCCACATGTGCAGTGTGTCGCGGGTGTCGGTCCAGTCGTCCACCCGCAGGGCCGGCCAGGCCTCATTCGATGTGGTGCGCATATCCGTCCCTTCGGCTCGGCGGGCTCGGGCGGCGGCGCATCAGGCTCCGGCCATCGCCCCCTCACCGCGCAGCACGGTGCCGAGGCGGTCCGGGAATACCGCGAACACGTGATCCAGTTGGCCGGGCGACATCATCCGGCCCAGCGCGGAGGTGACGCAGCCGGCGGTGAACGCGACCTCGCCCGCCGGGATACCGGCGCGCTCCGCAAACTCGTCGACGAACTCCGCGACACCGTGGTTTCCCGGTACCCGGCTCGGTACCCACCCCTCGTACCAGATGCCACGTAGGAAATCGGGCAGCTGGGCCGTGAGATGGGCGGAATTGGGCACACCTATCCGGTCCCGGACGGTGTGCATCCATGCGCGCAGCGCACGCAATGCGAATGTGAGATCTTCGGTACCCAGAGCGTCGGCGACGGCCCGCAACCAAGCGTGTGCGGTATGCATGCCGGCGGCCAGGGGATCATTGTGGTGCGTCATTGGTGCGCCTGCCTTCCGAGTGGCCGGTCCGATGCGCGGTTCGATACCGTAATACTACGGCGTAACCAGTGCGAACAGCAGGTTCGATTCCTGCCTCCACGGCCGCCCGGAACGGTCGGCGGGCGTGGCGCGCTGTGCCCGGGGCCGGAGCCGATGGGCGTTTTCCGGCTTGCACCTGAGGTGAGGTCCCGAAGGTCGACGCGGCGATCGCCGCCGGTATGGACCCGGCTTCACCCGAGGCGCAGCAGATGGCGGCGCAGTGGATGGACCTCTTGGAAGGTTTCCACGGGGGGTGACCCGGGCTTGCGGGACAGCCTGTACCGGATGCAAGCCGGCGAGGCCGACCGGATGGAGAGCGAGTTCTGCGGACCGTCACCGGCCCAGATCGAGTTCGTCACGGCGGCGAACGCCGCCCGCGGATAGCGGCCTCGGCGGCCGGCGGTCGGCGCGCACATCCTCGAACGGGGTAATGAAGATGAGGTGGTGCACGATCATCAGTGCATGACGATCGCACGGAAATTGGCCACCACCGCCGCTACCGGTCTCGTCGGTGCGGCAATGGCCGTGACGGCGCCGGGCGTCGCCGCCGCCGCAGATCCCTGCCAGCTCGGGGTGTCGAATGTCGGACCCCGGACCTGCGCTGTGAACGAGGTCCGGACGGCCCCGGCGTGGACGCTGGGCAACGGTATCTGTGTCGGCATGCTGAGTACCGCGGGAGTCGCCTACGACGGCCCCCTGGATCGATACCACGTCTTTCCGGGGACTGCCCATTCGATAGAACTGCGGATCACACAGGGATTCTCGCCGCTGGGCGACTGGGCGCCGACCGCACTGGCCTGTGACGTCACGGCGATCGTCGACTGGCGCAACCTCGACACCGGCCGCACCGGCTCGGTGAGCCAGTTCGTCCCCGCCGGACATACGAGTTCCCGGCCGTTCTACCTGCACGTGGACTCGGGGCCGGGGCGGGTCGCGCTGACCGTGCGCACCGACCGTCCGAGTGTTCCGGCGACGGCGGAAGTGTTCGTTCCCTGATCATCGCGACCTCACCGGGTATCGAGGGGCCGCTTCGCGCCCCGAGCGGCCGGCGCGGTACCGGAGGGCAGGTCGAGCGGCCGAACCCGGCGTCGTCGCCGATTCCATTCCCTGGCGCCGTCGTGGGCGTACTGCCGAACCCTGTCGTCGGCCTCGACTCGGTCCAGTGGGAGATTCCCGGATGAAGCCGACTCGCCGACGACCCTTGCAGGTGACGTAGCGTCATATGCCAGGCTCGCTGTCATGCCCGGCTGTGACGGAATGGAATGGAGCGCCGTGGGTGACGCCGCGCGGCGGTGCGAGACCACGGTGCGCACGCTGCAGTATTACGACCGAATCGGGCTGCTGGTCGCGGAGCGGGACGAGAGCGGACGCCGGCGCTACGGCCCCGAGCAGCTGGATCGGCTCCGCCGGATCCAGTTGCTGACCAGTGCCGGGCTGCGGCTCGACGAGGTGGGCGCGGCGCTCGATCGGCAGGCCGGGCTGCCGATGGTCGAGACCTACAGTGAACAGGTCCGGCTGCTCGAGATCGCGGAGCTGCGGTTGCGGTGTCAGCGGATTGTACTGGCCGCAGTGACGCAGGTCTTGCGGGAACACCCCGATGCCCGTGTACCGGCCGGGGTGGTCGCCGCCACGCGCTGCGGGATCAACCCGCCGCAACCGGTGAGCTGTATCGCGCGATGGAACGGTCCGATCACCGCTGGCCGCCGGAAGACCGTGTCCTGCATCAGAAAACGAAGGAATTCCTGGATCGATGTCTATACGTCGTGCAGCAGCGATGACCACCGATATGTCCGATGGACGTGTCCGGGACGAGCCCGGCCGAGGTGCGGAACCCACCGCCGGAGCGGGCGGCGGCAAGGGAACTCTGCGGGTCGGCCGGCCACGGTTGCGGCCCCGCGGAGTTCTCCGGATCGTCGCCGCCCTCGTCGCCGTGGCGATCCTGGCCTGGCTCATCCTGCGGGACACGTCGCCGGTGGGCCATTTCGACTCGGCCGGCGACAAGGACCGCTACCTGGAGGCCTACCACGAGGCGATGCGCGAGATGCCCGAACCGGAGCGTGTTCTGGACGTGCGGACCGGCTACGGCATCGTGCGGGTGTACCGCTACGCGGGCCCCGGGGAAGCCGGTGAACGGGAACCATTTCTGCTGCTCCCCGGGACACGATCGGGCGCACCGGTATTCGCCGCCAATATGCCGGGTCTGCTCGCGCAGCGTGCGGTGTACGCGCTGGACCTGCTGGGTGAACCCGGAATGAGTGTGCAGGACCGCCCCATCGAAACCCACGCGGACCAGGCGCACTGGCTGCACGAAGTCCTGGTCGCGCTGCCCGAACCGGCGTTCCACCTGCTCGGCCTCTCGATCGGCGGCTGGACCGCGGCCAACCTCGCCGTCCACGAGCCCGAGAAGGTCGCCGGCCTGATCCTGGTCGAGCCGGTACAGACCTTCGCCGGGCTCTCCGCGGAGTTGATGGTGCGGTCGATTCCGGCGAGTGTGAGCTGGTTCCCGAAGTCGTGGCGGGACGGTTTCAACAGCTGGAGCGCCGGCGGCGCACCGGTCGAAGACGAGCCGGTCGGCCGGATGATCGAGGCCGGGATGTCGACGTACACGATGAGACAACCGCAACCGAGCCTGATCGAGCCGGCACGGCTGCGCGCTTTGGAGATACCGGTCCTGGCGATCCTCGCCGGCGACTCGCCGATGCACGACAGCGCCGCGGCCGCCCGGACCGCCCAGGAGAATCTGCGCCACGGCACGGTGAAGGTCTATCCCGGCGCGTCCCACGCGATCAACGGTGAACAACCGCACCGGATCGCCGCCGATATCGAGGACTTCCTCGCAGGCTAGGGCGTCACATCCGAGCTCGGGTGGATGCACCAGCGAGTGCGTCGGCCGCGGCACGTTTCACATGCGCTGTCCTGTCGATCCAGCGATATCGGGGAGTGCGCCCAGGAGGGCCGCCAGCTTCGTCAACTGCGCGGGACGCTGTGCGGAGCGCCAGATCAGCGCCATTCTGGACTCCTCGTCGAATCCGGTGACGCGCACGTAGCGCAGATCGGCGCGCTGGTTGCGCTCGGCTACCGGCCGGCAGGTCAACATCGCGTACCGACCGGTCGCGGCCAGAGTCATCCCCTCCTGCAGGGTCGCCGCGCGGACCGTACCGGCGATCTGCTTCCCGAGCGGTGTGAAGCGCGGGAAATGCACATCCCGCCAATACCGGGGCGCCGGCCCGTCCACCGAGACGAGATCCACATCCGCCAGTGCTTCGGCATCGACCCGCTCCGCCAGTGCCAGCGGATGACCGT
Source organism: Nocardia sp. NPDC004568 (assembly GCF_040609955.1). NCBI lineage: Bacteria > Bacillati > Actinomycetota > Actinomycetes > Mycobacteriales > Nocardiaceae > Nocardia > Nocardia sp. NPDC004568. The sequence goes on along the minus strand of NZ_JBEXLL010000020.1, from coordinate 74,371 downwards.
GGCTCACGGCCAGCATCCGCGGCGCGGGTGGGAAGGCGTACCCCACCGCGAGCCCCGGCTCCCGGACCGGGAGCAACGCGACGGCGGCGTCGATATCGCCGGCCAGCAGCGCACCGAACGGGTCACCGAGCGGCAGCTCCCGCAGCGATAGCGCCACACCCGGGTTCTCCTCGGTGAACCGGGCCAGCGTCCAGGTGATCGTCTCGTAGGCGAGGCCCTGGAAACCGATCCGGACGGGCGTGGCCCGTCCGGCCGCCTGCCGGGCGGTGTCGACCAGCTCGACCAGCCGGGTATACGTGGGGCGCACCGAATCCACGAACTCCGCGCCACCGGCGGTGAGCGCCACCCGGCGGCTGGTGCGTTCCACGAGCTGTGTCCCGATCTTGCGTTCCAGCGCGGCGACGAGTTGGCTGACCCGGCTCTGCGATATCCGCAGCCGCTGTGCGGTCCGGCCGAAGTGCAGTTCCTCGGCCAGTACCAGCAGGCATTCCAGCTCGCGGACGGGAAGGTCCGGCATCCCGCTCCCTCCGTCCCGGCGATCGATGAGTCCAGCTGATCGAACAATGAGCTGATCACTGTTGTTCCGCCCCGGCGGGCATCCTTGACTGTATTCATGTCCACTGTGCGTGAATCGCGAGCACCCGCAGCCCGATCCGGCGGCCGCTGGTCCTCGATCGTTGTGCTCGCCCTGTCCACATTTCTCGTTGTCACCTCCGAGATGCTTCCGGTGGGCGTGCTGACACCGATGTCCGAAGGGCTGGGCGTCACGCCGGGCACCGCCGGGTTCAGCCTGGCCGTCACCGGAGTCGTGGCCGCACTGGCCGCACCGTTCGTCTCCCGGCTGATCGGCGGCGCGGATCGGCGCCACGTCCTGGTGGCGGCCGCGCTCGTGCTCGCCGCCGGAAACCTGATCACCGCGACCGCCCAGGGATTCGCCGTGCTCGCGCTCGGCCGCGTGGTCGTCGGATTCGCGATGGCGACGGTATGGGCGCTCGCGGCGGCACTCGCCACCCGGCTGGTCGACGCTCCTCGCGCGGGACTGGCGGTGACAACGGTCGTCAGCGGCGTCGCGGTGGCGTCGGTTCTGGGGGTCCCGCTCGGTACCTTCCTCGGTGATGTAGCCGGGTGGCGCAGCGCCTTCGGCTCACTCGCGCTGGCGGCTCTCGCGCTCGCCGCGGGGCTCGCCGCGCTCCTGCCCGCACTACCACCGAAGCAGGACACCGGCTCGAGCGAGAATTCCGGTTCACTGCTGGCGATTCCGGCGGTGCGCCGTGGGCTGCTCGCGGTGACTCTCCTGGTCACCGCCCATTTCGCCGCCTACACCTACGTGGGGCCGGCGCTGGAGGAGTTGTCCGGCGTGCACGGTGCCGGTATCTCACTGCTGCTCCTTCTCTACGGACTCTGCGGGATCGCCGCGAACTTCGTCGCCGGTGCCGCGGCCACGCGCCGCGTCCGGTCGACCATGTTCGTCCTGGCCAGCGGCATCACCGCTGCCCTGCCGGCGTTGCCGCTGCTGGGCACGGCCCCGATCGGCGCCGCGCTGGTTCTGGTGCTGTGGGGGTTCTCCTACGGGGGTGTCTCGGTCTGCAGCCAGATCTGGGCGGTCCAGGCCGTGCCCGAACGGCGTGAAGCCGTCAACGGTCTCTTCGTCGGCGCCTTCACCGGCAGTATCGCGCTGGGTTCCTTCCTCGGCGGAGTGATCCTCGACGGCGCCGGTCTGTCCGTGCTGCTCTGGGTGTCGGCGGCGGTGGCGGCCGCGGCCGCCCTGGCCACGGCGCCCGGCGGGGCTGTGGCTGCGCGTGCCGGTGCCGCCGGCTGAACCGGGCGCTGGTCCGGCCGTCGCGTTCGGCGGTGCGGAGGGTCGCCGCAGGGCGAGAAGTGGCCGGCCGGCGGCGAGGCACCCTCGGTATCCCCGGAATAGCTCGGCGTCGGAAAGGGTTCGAGCCGGTATGCGATTCGGCGTCTACGTTCCCTCGTACGGCTCCTACGGTGATCCGCGCGTACTGCGTGATCTCGCGGTCGAGGCCGAGCGGGCAGGGTGGGACGGGTTCTTCATATACGACGTACTCGGCCCGTTGGACGACGAGCCGCCGCCGGTCGCGGATCCATGGGTGGTGCTGTCGGCGATCGCACAGGCGACCACCACGATCGCGCTGGGACCGATGGTTGTACCGCTGCCCCGGCGGCGACCGTGGAAACTGGCGCTCGAGGCCGGCACCCTGCAGCAGCTGTCCGGCGGGCGGCTGATCCTCGGAGTGGGCGCGGGGGTACCGGTGGACTACACGAACTACGGCGAGTCCGCCGACCGGCTCGGCTCGCGACTGGACGAATCCGCCGGGTTGTTGCGACGGCTCCTGGCGGGCGGGGTGGTCGAGCACGAGAGTGAGCATTACCGCGTGTCGGGCGTCCCCTTCGCGCCGATCGACGTGCCGGTGTGGGCGAGCGGGTTCTGGCCTCGGCGGACACCGGTGCGGGCCGCGCGGGATGCGAACGGGCTGTTCCCGCAGATCCGCGACCCCGAGCACGATTTCCGGTTACCGACACCGGAGGAACTGGTCCGGATCCGCGCGGATTTCGTGGCGGCAGGCGGTCGGGCGGATGGCGATATCGCGATCTGGTCGCCGCGCACCGAACCCGCCGCCGCGCGCGTCGGCGAGTACGCCGCCGCAGGCGTGACCTGGTGGTTCAGTGACGGGTCCACCGTCACGCCGGAGCAGCTCGGGAAGCGGATCGCGGCCGGCCCGCCCGCTGTCGCCTAGTGCCGCCGGGCCGCGGCACGGCCGGGCGTGATGAGTGGGAACGAATCGACGGAGCGCGCGGCCGATCCACCGGCCGCGCGCTCCGTCCTGGACGTCATCCCGGCTGTGTCGCGGCCGACCCGGCCGGCTTCTTCCGCGCCGCGGTGCGGCGACCGGCGAACCGGCGCATCAAGGGAGCGTCGATCCAGTGGTACATGGCCGCCGCCACCACCGTGGACACGACCAAGCTCAGTACGGCGAATCCCAGCCAGCCCAGCGGCCCGAACTGCTTTCCGCCGATGAACAACCGGGTGATCAGTGCCATGACCGGGAATTGGATGAGATAGAAGGCGAAGGAGATATTGCCCAGCCAGACCATCCGCGGCGAGGCGGTGAACCCCCGGATGCCTGCCAGGTCGCGCGCGGCCAGCGTGGCCACCACGGCCGTCATCGGCCCGAGCAGCAGCGCCGACATCTTGTAGTTCGGCGGCACCACCCAGGTCGCCGCGTAGGCGATCGTCAGCACGATCATGGGCGGCGCGAGCCGGGTGTTGCGCCAGCGGCCCTCCAGCACCAGCCGTGCGGCGAGCACCCCGAGGAAGAACTCGGGCAGCCGCGAGAGCGGGAAGTTGTAGCTGAGCCAGTAGGACGGAGCCACCGGGATATCCGGTTGTTCGAACCAGATCGGCGCGGCATGCAGTTCGAAGTACGGCGACACCTCACCTGGTATCAGCCGCGGTGCGAAGGTGTTCGCGATTCCCTTGGGCCCGGGCACCCACAGGTAATACGCGGTGTGCAGGATCAGGATCGCCACCAGCAACCCCGCCAGCGCCCACCACACCTGATGGCTCTTGATCCGGCGCACCAGCGGCAGCGCGAGCGGAAAGCTCAGGTAGAAGAGAATTTCCGCAGCCAGCGACCAGGACGGCACATTGAGCCCGCCGACCGTCGTCCACTTCGGTACCCAGGTGTGGATCAGCGCGAGGTTCGGTGCCCAGACCACCATCCGCGTCAAGGGGACGCTCGCCACCAGGATGAACGCGAGAGCCGCGACCAGGTGGGTCGGGTAGATCTTCAACACCCGGCGCCAATAGAACCGCGGCACCGAGCTCCCCGGCCGGAACGACCAATAGATGATGAACCCGGACAGGACGAAGAAGAAGGTCACTCCCGCGGCGCCCAGTTGCATCGGCATCAGCTGATGGATCTGCCGGAACAACTCCGATTTCTGGAACGGATACACCGGCAGGAACACCAGGGCGTGCAGCACGAAGACGGCGAAGGCCGCCCACCAGCGTGCCCCCGTCAGCGACGGCAGCGCCGGTCGCGCCGCCGCCGCATCGAGGAACTCCGATCCGGACTCGGTCCGGGTCGGCGCCAGGCTCACCGGCGGATCCGCTCGTACACCGTCTCAGCGGTCACCTCGTCACCGTGCGCCGAGGGATGGAACGGCATTCCGGCGATATCGGCCGCGGGATCGAAGAAACCGTTCAGCCACGGGTCGTCCGCGCACAGGCCGTGACCCGCGGTCACCGAGCGAATATCGACGAACTCCAGTTTCAGCAGCTCTGCGGCGTCCCGTTGCGCGTTGTCGAGACGGTCCAGGTATTCGGTCACCGCGCGACCCCTCGGCTGCACGACCTCCCCGGCGCCGAGGACGTTCACGCATACGTGCTCCTGCGCCGCGGGGAACAGTTCCGGGTAACCGACCAGCATGATCCGAGCCTTCGGCGCGTAGTAGCGCATATAGGTGACCGCTTCACGGATCCGGTTGGCGTAGACCTGGCCCGTGACGTTCCGGTAGTCGGTGAATCGTCCCTGTTCGGCCGCTTCCAGCCCGCACCCGTCGACAAGGTTGAACACGCAGGGCTGCAACGACGTGATCATCGTCGCCGTACTGTTGCGGGCCCAGACGTCGTTCATCCCGGTCTGAATAGCGATGACCTCGGTTTCGGGCCCGAACGCCTGCTGCTTGGCGGCCTCGGCCACCTCGTGCACCAGCCACCAGCCGTCCCCCGTGGAGATGGTGGAGCCACTGCAGGACACATCCACGAAGTCCGGAGTGCCCGCGACCCCCATCCGCTCGCTCAGCCGAGTCGGCCACGATGTGGGCGCGTGCAGGCACTCCTTGGTCGCCGAGAAGAACTTCGGATAGTTCGCGGTGAACGAATCACCGAGCACCACCAGGGATTTTCCCGCGGGCCGGTTGTTCTCGACCGGCGCCGCCGCGGCCGGTGTGTACAGGGTGGTCACGGTGAGTGCGGCCGCCACCACGGCGCCGGCCACTCCACCTCGGCGCCGAAAAAATTCGCGAATCAAGACTTTCCCGTCGGTCAGTAGCCGGCCTGCGGATCGAAATCAGGCAGGGTGAGTGTCGGCTCGGGCTGGGCGGGTTCGGGCTGGGCGGGCGCCTGCTGCTGCGCGGGAGGCTCCGGTGCCGGCGCCTCGGCGGGCGGTACCGCGACAGGAGGCTCCGCCGCGGGCGGAGGTTCGACGGCGGCCGGGGGAGCCGGCGCCGGGGTGGTCGAGGCAACGCTCGACGGCGCCACCGCGCTGGTCGGAGCTACACTGGAGGTCGTCCCGCGATCTTCGTGCGATTCGGAGTCGTCGCCACACCCGGTGACGCCGAGAACTACTGCGGCACAAGCGAACACGGTCACTAGGCAACGTTTCATGACGATTTCCGATCCTCCTGGCAATCCGGCGTATCTGAACCCCACCCATTCCCAGGCGCGGAGTTGTCGAGCATAGTATCGCCGGATTCTCCGAACCGTTACAGCCCGGATTTCCTCGGGTAGGGAAGGGGGCTTTCCGACGCTCGACCGGCGGGGAAGCCGCGCCGCCGAGGTCGTGGCGTGGGCTTCGCCGGTGGTCGCGGTCGGCGCGGCCAGGTATGGATCGGTCGGCACCGTGACCTGGGCGGAAAGCATCGCCGGAGGTTGAACGCTCGATGCCGAGCGCGCGGGTGGTCTGCTGATGTCCCCGGTGCCGTCACCGCCGATCGGGACCCGGGCAGGGGCGCACGGTTCGCGGCGTGGTACTGCCGAGCGGACGCTGCGGCAGTCGTGAAGGTCGGCCGCGCCACCGCTCGGCGGAGCGGCCACCACCCGCGCCGGGGTGACGAACAGTGATTCCGGCGTGTTCGATGCGGCCGTGATCCGGAGCGGGCATTCCGGGATGCCGGGTTGGCCAAAAACGTTGAATCGTAACGCTTTCCGGTAGGCTCCGCCAGCATGCCCACACTACGAATGCCAGGCCGTCCCGCAGCGGGGCGGAAGGGTCGCGACGCGGCACCGTTCGGGGGAGTCACGCGGTGAGCACTACAGATCCGGGTTCGCAGGGGGGATCCCTGATCGCGCACGGGTCCCCGGTGCCCGCCGGCTCACAGGTGCGGCTGGACACCCCCTCGTTCGCGGCCGATCCGCACCGCGCCTACGCGGATATGCGACAGCACGGCCCGTTGGTGCCGATCGAGCTCGCTCCGGGTGTACCGGCGACGCTCGTGATCGGTTACCAGGTGGCCATGCGGATCCTCAACGACGAAGCCCATTTCCCCGCCGACCCACGCCGATGGGAGAAGAACGCCCCCGCGGACTCCCCGATGCTGCCGATGCTGGGGTACCGCCAGAACGCGCTGCGAACCGCAGGTCCGGAACACGAGCGGTACCGGCGCACCATCATCGCGGCGTTGGACACCGTCGATATGCACAGGGTTCACGGTGCGGTCGCGCGAGCCGCCGATGCGCTGATCAACGACTTCTGCGAGCGCGGTACCGCCGATCTGCGAACGGACTACGCGTATCCGTTGACCGTCCGGGTCCTGAGTGAACTGATGGGCTTTCCCGAGGACGCCGCGGCCGAGGCCTATCACGGGATGGCCGCGATGCTGGAGGGGGTGGGCGCCGAAGAGGGGCAGCGGCGTTTCGTCGAGGCACTGATCGGAGTCGTCGAGCAGAAGCGGGCCGAGCCGGGCGACGATCTGACCTCGGAGCTTTTGAAGCACCCGGACGGGCTCGATGCCATGGAGATGGTGAATCAGGCCGCGCTCCTGTTCTCCATGGGTACGGAGCCGACCTGCAATCTCATCCTCAACGCGTTGTTGCAGTTGATGACCGACGAGCAATACGGGGGTGAGGTTCTCAGCGGCGCCATGGCCACCCGGGACGCCATCGATGCGGTGCTGTTCGAGGATCCACCGCTGGCGAATTGGTGCGTGAGCTACCCCAGGCAACCGCAGCTCGTCGGCGACGTGTGGCTGCCGGCCGATCAGCCGGTGGTCATCAGCCTGGCCGCGTGCAACAACGATCCCGGCATCGCCGGTGGTGACCGCAGAGGGAACCGGTCGCACCTGGCATGGGGAGGCGGCCCGCACGGCTGCCCGGCCCAGACCCTCGCCCAGACCATCGCCGCACAGGGGATCGACCTGCTGCTCGACGCCCTACCGGATATCCGATCGAAGGTACCCGCGCAGGAGCTCCCGTGGCGGCAGGGCCAGTTCCACCGCGCCTTGGCAGCTCTACCGGTCGAGTTTCCGCCGTGCGCGCCGATGCGTCTGGCCTGATAGGGACGACATCGGACACCACACGGTGGCGGGCGTGCGCGGCGCCCGCCACCGGCAGCCTCCCGGTCACGGCCGCAGAGTGAAACCCGCGTAGCCGTCGGCGGCGACCTGGTCACATTTCTCGCGATAGGCGCCGACGCCGCCGATGTACGCGTACATCACCCTCGGCTTGCCGGGCACATTCGATCCCACGTACCAGGAGTCCACCTTCGGATACAGCGTCATATCGCCGGCCTCGCCGACGTGCCGGGTCCATTCCCGCTCCGCGTCGCCCTGGGCCTCCATGGTGGTGAGGCCCTTGGACCGCAGCACATCGATCGCGTCCGCCACCCAGTCGACGTGCTGTTCGATGGACACCAGCATGTTCGACAGGACCGCAGGGCTACCCGGGCCCGTGATCGTGAAGAGGTTCGGAAAGCCTGCCACGGCGAGACCGAGGTAGGTGACGGGCCCGCCGGTCCACTTCTCCCGCAGCGACGCACCACCCCGGCCGCGAATATCGACCGCGTCCAGCGCACCGGTCATCGCGTCGTATCCGGTGGCGTAGATGATGTCGTCGAACTCGAAACTCTCCTCCGTCGTCTCGAGTCCGGACTCGGTGACCTCGGTGAGCGGGGTCGCGGAGACGTCCACGAGCCGGACATCGGGCCTGTTGAAGGTTTCGTAGTAGCCGGTACCCAGAACCGGGCGCTTGACGCCGAACAGACCGGAAGGCTGAAGCAGCCGGGCGACGGCCGGATCCGTCACGATCTCGGCGATGCGGTCGCGGATGAACTGGGCGGCCGTCTCGTTGGCGGCTTCGTCGGTGAGAGTGTCGGTGAATCCGGTCAGCATGCTGACCAGCTCGCTGTCCTTGTCCTCCCAGACCTTGCGGTAGAAGGCATTTCGCTCGTCTTCGCTCACCTCGAGCGCGCCTTTGGTGGCTTCGGGCCGCGCGATGCCGAACGACGATTCCCGGTTGGCCTTGCGCACATCGCGATAGCGGGACTTGATGTCGCGCTGGAATTCGGGATCGATCGGGTGATTGCCGGCGGGAAGTACATAGTTCGCGGTCCGCTGGAACACGGTGAGCTTCTCGGCCGTTTCGGCGACCAGCGGAATCACCTGCACCCCGGAGGAACCGGTGCCGATCACCGCGACCCGACGGCCGCTGAAGTCCACCTGCTGGTCGGGCCATTCGCCGGTGTGGAAGCTGCGACCGCGGAACGTCTCGATGCCCGGGACCTCCACCCTCTTCGGTGCCGACAGGCAGCCTGTCGCCATGATCGTGAACCGCGCCGAGACCGTCTCGCCCTGATCTGTCGTGATCCGCCACCGCGCGGCGGACTCGTCGTAGACGGCGGCGGTGACCCGGGTCCGCAAGCGCACGTCCTTACGTAGATCGAAACGATCCGCGACATGGTCGATGTAGCGGAGCAGCTCCGGCTGCGGCGGCAACTTCTCCGTCCACTCCCACTCCTGCTCGAGCTCCGGGTCGAAGGAGTAGTTGTAGTACATGCTCTTCACATCGACGCGTGCGCCGGGATAACGGTTCCAGTACCAGGTGCCGCCGAGTCCACCGCCCGCTTCGTACACCTGCACCGAGAGTCCGAGTTCGCGCAACTTGTACAGCATATACAGGCCGGCGAATCCGGCACCGACGACGACTGCGTCGATCTCACGAGCCTCCTGCCCGGTCGAGAACGCGGATCGCTCCGAGGTCGTTGTCATCGTGGGACCTGCCTTTCCATCGGTCGCCGTGGGAGGGACACAGCGGTTCGGTTCGACTGGCGAGCCGGCGGTTACCCGGTCGAGGAAAGATAGGCGTGATGTGGTGGTCGGACGTGGTAGACGATGACACCGCAGAAGTTCCTGCCCCCTCCCTCAGATCGCTACAGCTCGGTCGATGTCACGAGCTCATCGGCGCGCGAACGAGACTCGCCGAGCCAGAGTATTCCAGACTGGTACAGGTTGCAGTTCGACGGAACAACCTTGCACGCGTTGGGGTCCCGTAGTTTCACCGACTCCGGTCGTCGGATGGATCGAGGTAGTTCGAGACCCGCTCTACTTCGGTGACAGGAATCCGCCGATCTTCTGCTCGAGCAGTTCGGCCAACCGCAGCGGGGTGCGGTCCTCGAACATCGGACCGATGAGCTGCACTCCCACCGGCAGGCCAGCGGGGGACCGGCCCGCGGGTATCGCGGTGGCGGGCAGGCCGGGCATGGTGGCCGTGCCGGCCCAGACGAGCTGGTCGAAGTACGGGTACTCGACGCCGTCGATATCGATGCGCCGGTCCTCCAGATCTCCGGTGTGGTCGTGCGGAAAGGCGGGAGTGGGCGTGATGGGGCAGACCACGGCGTCGAACTCGGCGAACAACCGCCGCCAGCCGTGACGGTGGAGCTCGCGACGGTTGTTCGCCTCGACCCAGTCGCGGTGGCCGAGCACCATGCCGCGCAACCGCGCCGCATCGAGACTCCGGTCGTCCGTGTTCAGGGCGGCGGCGCGGGTCCGCAGCTGTTCGTATACCTCGGCGGGAAGGCTCGCGGCGGCGTTCGACATCATCAGCAGCATGTAGATCGTCGCCGCTTCGGTCGGATCGGGCAGCAGCGGACTGCGCCGTTCGACGTGGGCGCCCTCGTCGACGAGCGCTTCGGCGACCCGGTTCACCCCCGCCCGAACCGCCGACCCGGTCGGAATGAGCGGATGGTCCTCGAGGACCAGGACCCGGAAGTCCGACAGCCGCTTGTGGCGCGCGGGCGGCAGCGCGACGTGGTAGGCGACGCCGTGGGTCAGCGGGTCCGGTCCGGCCATCACGTCCAGCAGCAGCGTGAGGTCGCGGGCGGTGCGCGCCATGGGGCCGACGACAGCGAGGTCGAGGTCGATCGGCAAGGCCGGCGCGGGCGGCGCGACCATACCGCGGGTCGGCGCGAGCCCGAGTGTCGGCTTGTGTGCGTAGATGCCGCAGAAATGCGCGGGGGTGCGCAGCGAACCGGCGAGGTCGGAGCCGATGGACAGCGCGCCGAATCCGGCCGCCAGGGCCGCCGCCGAACCGCCGGACGATCCACCCGACGTGCGGCCGTGATCCCACGGATTACTGGTGGTGCCGTAGATCTCGTTGAAGCTCTGGATATCTCGGAGCATCACCGGCACATTGGTCTTACCGAGAACCACCGCACCGGCCGCTTTCAACCGCGACACCTGTACCGCGTCCTCGGCCGGTACGTGTTTCGCGTGCTGCGGCATGCCCCAGGTCGTGGGCAGCCCGGCCATATCGTAGGACTCCTTGACCGTCACCGGAATGCCGAGCAGCGGCCGATCCTCGCCGCGGGCACGCGCCTGGTCGGCCTCGTGTGCGGCGACCCGCGCGTGGTCGAAATCCCGCACACAGATCGCGTTGATCGCGCTGTCGTCCCGCTCGATACGGGCGATCGCCTCCTCGGTCAGTTCCACCGATGTCACTTCACCGGCATGCAATGCGGCCGCGATTTCTTCCGCGGAATGAAAACTCCGATTCATGGAATCCGACGGTATTGGTCTGCCGGAGAGGGCATAAAATGCCGCTTCGCACAATGGAGAGTCGAGCGGATTACATGCACCGGTGAGGTCATTCCCCAGTTCTGCCGTCGAGAACGTCTCGCCCCAGCTCACAGCGTCGGCAGCGGGCCGACTCCCTGAGCACAGGGCATGAGAATGCCATGCCGCGCAACGGGACGGATGTCTCAATTCTCCTCGTGTCGATGATTACCTCAGCGCGTCGGTCGGAGGCCCACCGGTGATGTTTCGGTCACCGGCCCGCGCAATGCCGGCGGGGTCGACCGCTGTTCCATACCGGGCCCGGTCCCCGAGTCCACTCAGCCGATCTGCTGTCGGCCGGCGGCCGCGACCACCGCCGGCCCTTCCTCAGGGGAACGGCCACCACCAGCGCCGGCGACGGGGGTGACGGACAGTGATTCGGGCGTGTTCGATGCGACCGCTGATCCGGAGCCGGGGCATCCCGGCTACCGGTGGAACTACGTCGTTCTTGATGCGGCCCCATTCGGTGACCACCTCGTCGAGGTCCACGATCCAGCCCTGGGGCACGACGAACTCGACGCCGCCGTGTGCGGAGTCCACCTCGACCGAGATCTCCCGCGACCGCAGCACCGCGGTAGTGAAATCGAGTACCACTCTGCCGTGTTCGGAGTGCACCACGATCCGCGGTGGCACCAACCAGGCGCCCTGCCGTGCGAGTTTGCTGCCCTTGGAGCGCAGTACCAGGCGGTCCGCCGTACTCCCGTGCGCGACAGGCGACAGGTCGGCGGTGAGCACTTCGAGTTCCGGTCGGGTTCTGCTGGAGTACACGGCGGCGAGTCGCTCGTCCAATTCGGTGAGATCCAGCCGTCCGTCGGCGTGTGCCTGCTGGATGAGCGCGGCGGCGTTATCGCGCTCGCTGTCGGTGGCGCGCGCCGGGGAGGACCGCCTCATCCGGTGGCCGCCCCACGAGGACGTGTCCGGACGTGCTCGGTCGCCCGTACCGCGCTACGAAACTGCCCCGGAGCCTGCGAGCGCGCCCGGCGAAATGCTCGACTGAACGCGTAGACCGAGGTGTAGCCGACCGAGCGGGCGATGGCATCGAGGGAGTCGTCGCTGTCCCGCAGCCGGATCGCGGCCAGATCCATCCGCCATCGCGTCAGGTATTCGGCCGGCGCGGTACCGGTCACGGCACGGAACCGCCGTGTCAGCGTGCTACGTGAGAGCGTCAGTTCCGCGGCGAGTGAGTCGATGGTCCATGCCCGGGCCGGCTCCTGATGGAGTTTGGCGAGCGCGTCGTTGACCACCGGGTCGGCCAGCACGCCCAGCCAGGAGTCGCGCGCCTCGTCCGGGCTTTTCGCCGACCAGACCCGTAGCAACTGCACCAACAGGATGTCGACCAGACGGTTGAGGACGAACGCGGTCGCGATCTGCGGATAGGCCAACTCCCGCGACAGCAGCCGGACGGTGTCATCGAGACAGTTGCCGCCGTGGTCGGCCCTGATGTGCAGAACCTGGGGTAATGAGGTCATCACCTGCGTCGACACCGTGCGGTCGTATTCGTAACTCGCGCCGAGGATATGCGTCTGCACCACACCGGTGCCCAACCGCAACACACTGCCGTTCGCCATGGCCGCGTCGCCACCGCACCCGCCGCACGGGGCCAACGGCACGCCGGGCGCACTGCTCAACGCGTGCGCTGCCCCGCTCGGCAACAGCACCACATCGCCGGGCATGAGTTGCTGCGCCTCCTCCCCGGGCAGGCACAACCAGGCGGTGCCCGAGGCGACGGCATAGAACGCGGCGTCGCAGCGCGCGTCCCACGAGATCCCCCAGGTGCCGCCCGCCTCGATGCGCGCACCCGCGGTACCGCGGACACCGCCGACCGCGAGTACATCGGCAAGAATGTCCATATGATCGATGATAGTGCGACAAACAGATATGTTTCTGGTCGATTCGGCTATCGATCAACTCGCTCGACACCGCATAGGGTCGAACCATGGCAGACGTGGACGAGATCATCGAGATGAACACCCAGGTCATCACCGAATTCCGGGAGAAAGGCGGCACCGTCGGCGGCATGTTCGAGGGTTTTCCGCTGATCCTCGTGCATCACAAAGGCGCGAAATCGGGCGTCGAACGCATCGCGCCTCTGGTCCCCTACACAGAGGGTGACCGGATCTTCGTCTTCGCGAGCCTGGGCGGCAGCCCGAAGCACCCGGCCTGGTACCACAACCTGGTGGCCAACCCGGACACCACCGTCGAGTACGGCACGGAGACGTTCCCGGTCACCGCTCGGGTGCTGCCCAGGGCCGAGCGCGACGAGATCTACGCCAAACAGGTCGCTGTGCAGCCCCAGTTCGGTGAGTACCAGCGCAAGACCGACCGGGTCATCCCCGTCGTCGAGTTGCGGCGGACGGGCCACTGACGCGACTCGTATTCCGTTCGCTTCGTCGTTGCCTTCCCGCCGACCGAGTTATCGGCTCATTCGGGTGGTCGACGAATGAAGCCCTATTCGGTGCCTAGCGATTCGGCCAGTATCTTTGTAGTCCGGTGGATCTCGTCGCAGGGCGCACGCGCGTGGACGGGCCTGCGGGCAGCGCCATGATGCCGACCCGGAATATCCCGTCGGTCGATGCGACGGCCGCCGAGCACGAGCCGGTATTCGCGGGAGTCCGGTACAGTAGGGCCTCGCGTCCACCGATCGGGTCCGAGCCGAAAACCTCGTGACCGGAGTTCTTCCGGATATCGTCGAGAGTCGGATCGCTCGATGTCACCGACACCGCGCCGGTGGGGTACTTCTCGCCGTCGACCAGGGTTTCGCGCCAGAACTGGCAGCCGATCTCGGTGAAGACGCCGACGCCTTCGGTGGTAGCTCTTTTGCGGGTCCCGGGGTCGAATCCGGCTCTGATCACCAGGTCGTCGCCCACACTCACACACGGGTCGAACCGGACCGGCTTCGCGCCGGGCTGCACCGGCGCCGGTGGGACGCTCACCTGCACGGAGACGGTTGCTCCAGTGGACGCTGTCGGCGAGGCGGTCACCCCCGAGACCCCCACCGTCGCCTCCTGGTCGGCGGAACCACCGGAACACGCCGTCAGTGTCAGCACAGTCGCCACCAGACAGCCGACAGCCGAAACCGTCCTCAGTTCCATACTCCGTGCCAGTCGGAGGCGAGTACTCGAGGTCTGAGGCAGACCTGTTGCCGTTGCAGCCGGGCGTAGTGCGGTCGGCATGACCTGGCCGGCGAGGCAGTAGTTCCGCCGGCGGGTATCGGTGGTCATCTTCCGCAGATGCCGACCGATCCCGCGGCGTGAGCCGGCAATACCGGTCAGAAGTCGCTCGAGTAGTCCTGGCTGATCCAGCGATCGGGGCGGATGGTGAACAGGACGGATTGGCTGCCGTCCATCTTGTCGGCGAATTCGCGTCCACCCTCGGGACCGAGATAGCGGACGGCGATGTCTTCCCGCGCCGCATGAGGTGACGGGGTCTCGGCACCGACGACGGTGCCCTCGACGATGACGTACTGATACGGGAGCTCTTCGCGCTGGACGACCAAGGTCACTACACCGGCCTCCTGGATGAGCCTGGCCTTACGCCGGTTCGCGCCGGTATTGACCCTGATGTCACCGCCCGGGACGTAGTCGTACCAGATCGGGACCGAGGCAGGCGGCCGTCCATCGGTCGCCGCGACCGACAGCACCGCGATGTGCTTGCCCGCGAGGAATTCTTGGCGTTCGGCTTCGGTGAAAGGTTTCGGCATACAGCATGTAACCGGCCGGTCGATGGCTCTCTTCCCGTATGGCCCATCGGTGCGGCCCCTCCCCCTGCTTTGCCGGCTCGACCGTCGTTCTCGTCACGATGGCGTTTACGAGCGGCACGGACAGATCGCCGGTCAGAAAGTCGCGCTGCGCCGTTCCCTTCTCCTGTAGGCGAGGTATCCTCGGCTCCAGGCTCGAACGGGGGATTCGATGTATATGTGCAGCAGCATGTCCCGCATGTCATACGGCTGTTCCGGTCGAAGGCGATGGGTCTGCATCAGTTCGTGTGAAAGTACGGGGGACACATTGTGACCGATGTGACGGTCGATCCGGCAGCCCTCGCCGGGTTCGAATTGGATCTCACCGATATGGGAGCGAACCTCGTCTCGAACGCTTCCCGGTTTCTCCCCGGGACGGCCCTTCCAGTCGGAGCGACGGGACTGATGGCTACGCTGACGCCGTCATTCGAGAAGTTCCAGGCAGCGATCTCTACTGCCCAGCAAACAGACTCGACCACCATCGAGACGTTCCGAACGAACCTTTCTGCGACAATGGCCTCTTATCGGGCGACAGATGGTGCCACGGCGAACGCGGTCTCCACCGCATCGAATGGTCTCCTCGGCGGTTCGGGCGCCGCCGACCCGGTCGGTGCGGGGCAGGAAGTCAACAGATTCAGTGGCCTGCAACTGCCCAGCTTTCCAGACGTTCCGGAGATGGAGTACGCCGTCCGCCACGTGCTGACCGCGGCGATCGATCAGATACAGGTCTACGACGACGACTTCGCCGCGGCGATCGGGCTGAAACCGGTCGCGGACTACCTTGTACCGCTGGCTGCGGACTGGGAGGCTTTACAAGCCATCGGCCAGCGGATCGGCCGGCTCGGTATCAACGACTATGTCACCTCGGAGAACCTGGTCAACGGCACGAGATGGTTACAGAGCAGTTGGACCGGTGAGGCCGCGCAGTCGTTCGGCACCGGCACCGGCACCGCGGCGCGGACGATGGCCGACCGAAGTATCGATCTCGATGCCGTCGCGAAGATCGTCGAGAACGGCGGGCTCGTACTGACCCGGCTGGTCTACAACCAGGCGGTCGGCTTGAGCGATCTGGTGCTGAAGTCGATCAGCCACCAAGAGGCGTCGTTTCCGCTCGGTGTGTGGGCGTCACTGATCAACAATCCGATGCCGGAATCGCTGAGGACAGAGATCCGGTCGGCGCTCGACGGATTGCGAAGCGCTGCCGAATCCCGGCATACGACCATCACAACGATGCTGGAGAAGATCTCCGCCGCCGTGGACTACGCCCCTGAGCGGAAGGCTCCGGTATACAGCCCGGACGATTTCGAGGTGCCGGAGAAAATCGTGGTCGACCCGGGTGTCGCGAAATATGGGTTCGGTGACAACGTGTG
Source organism: Nocardia sp. NPDC004568 (assembly GCF_040609955.1). Taxonomy (NCBI): domain Bacteria; kingdom Bacillati; phylum Actinomycetota; class Actinomycetes; order Mycobacteriales; family Nocardiaceae; genus Nocardia; species Nocardia sp. NPDC004568. The sequence continues at coordinate 58,414 of NZ_JBEXLL010000020.1, read as the reverse complement.
GTGGGAGGAAAGTAATGCATCCGCAGGTTGAGCACCTGGTGGTAGGGATGGGGGCGGTGTTCTGATGGCGCCGGAGATCCCCGGAATGCCGACGCCGTTGCCGCCGACAGATCCCGGGCAGGGGGCACATGGGTCGCAGCCCTGGTACAGCCGGGCGGACGACGCCGCATTCGCGAAGGTCGCCCTCGGAGGAGCAGTAGCGGCAGATGCCGCGGGATGGACGAACGCGGCACGGCACCTCCGCCACTACCTGGGCAACAGCGGCAAAGATCTGACGATCAGCCCGGACGAGATGATGACCGACGATCCCATCATGAAGCGACGCGTCGACAGTTTCGTCACCCTCACTGTGCAGCAAATCGCTTTCGATCCCGCGAACCACGGAAGAACCGTCACATTCCAACAGCCGTGGACCGAGGACCACACCTTCGATCAGGACACGCAGGGGGACTGGTACTTCGCGGTGAACGCAGTGCACTTCACCGCGAGTGGCGTGGTCACGGTCCGGGCCCCGGAAACCGACGGCGGGCAGCCCTCCGTCGTGGTCGACTACAAGTGCTATGTCTTCGATCGCTACAACTGGGACAGCTCCGGGCCCAGCCCGAAAGGCGTCGAACTGCTCGGCTTCGACATCAGTGACAAGCGGATGGGCGGCTTGCACACGGCGGGCTACGCCAAGGAATTCAATATGTTCGGAACTTCGTCGGTCCAACACTACGAGGGGGTTGTACCCACCCATGGCGCTATCGATTTTCCGGACCCACCGGACAGCAGGAAGGGCGACCGCACCGATCCGACCCGATGACAGCGGGTCGCCGAGGGTCCGGGTGTCGCTGCGCGTCCTGTTCGTCGGTCTACTCATGTTCGTTTCGCTGGCCGGCGTGGGATGCGCCGAGTCCGTTGACCGTGCGGCGGATACCGAAACCGGAACCGGCCCGGACCTGATCCGTGAGGCGACCGAATACGGCGATTGGACTCTTCCGGCGAACGGGAAGGTTCTGCTGGTGAAGAAGGAAGCCGGTCGCGAGCCCCGGTTCCGTCTGGCCGTCGAGATGTCGCCGCCGGATCTGGTGTGGATGCTGGAGGAGTCCCGTTACTCCACTCCTCTCGGGCCCGGACACGCGTTGTCCATTTCGACGATCGCCGGTCCTGATCCGAACTCTTCGCCGAAGCTTCTCTACGCTCGCGACAACATCACGTCTCCGTCGGGGAACCTCGTTTTCCGTAAGGTACTGGTCGATGAGCGTGACGCGCAGACTCGTATCGTCCATCTCGAGTTCTTGAACATCTGAACTACGGGATCCGCCGCCGGGCACGGCTCGGGGTTGCCGTCTTCTCGATGCGCGCCCCGAGCGCGTCCAGTTCGCCGAGAACCAGGACACCAAAACTGCCGGCGCATATGGAGGAGGTTCGCGGCGCCGAGTGGCCAGTAACTGCTGCCGCCGATCCAGTTCTGCATGTCGCGGACACAGCCGGTCGGCATGGATAGCCCCTCGACGTGAGGAAGCCATGCCGCCGTAGTTCGGCTCGCTCGTGAGCGCAGGTGTTCTCGTTACCCAACAGCGCGGCCGATGAGTTTGTGACACCCGGCCGGTCCAAGCTCGTGACACCTCAGGAAAGGACATCGCCATGTCGGAGCTTCTCGTCGACTTCATCACCTCTCTCGACGGCTACGCATCGGGAGAGGGATGGCCCGGGTTCTGGGGCCTGGAGGGCCCGGAGTACCTCGCGTGGCTCGGCGAGCAGCCCGAGGTCACCTACCTGATGGGAGCGAACACCTACCGCCTGATGTCGGGCTTCGCCGCCGGCGAGGTCCCGGAGGGCCAAGACGAGTTCCGGCCCGAAGAAGAGGCGTCGGTCGATGAGCTCACGCAAGCATCCAAGGTGGTGTTCTCCTCTTCGCTCGAGGAGCCACTGACGTGGGCCAACTCCACGCTGGTCCGCGACGACGCCGTCGAGGCGGTCCGCGCCATGAAGTCGAGTGGTTCGGGGCTCCTCAGCACGATCGGCAGTCTCGGCCTGTGCCGATCCCTGCTGCGGGCCGGACTCGTCGACCGCTTCCGGGTCGTGATGTTCCCGGTGATCACTGGGGCCACGGGTGCAGAACGTATCTACGACGGCTATCCGGACGTGGCTCTCGAGATGATCGAGCACCGCACCTTCGACGGCCGCATCCAGCTGGTCGAGTACAGGCCCCGCGTGCTCGAGCACCCGCCGCTCGGCGCCCCCGCGTGACGTCGCTCCTGTCTGCCGGTCCCGGCCGGTTCCGCAGGTGCGCCATCATCGGACGACGCGCCCGCGTTGGCAATGCCCTCATCGCTCTCGCCGACGCCGCCATCGGCCGGTGTGTCCGGATCGTTGAGCAATCCGAACGCCCGCCGTCGGGTCGGAGTCGGCGGTCTACGGCAGTTTCGTCCCGAGTTCGGGCTTGACCTTGCCCCTGGGACAAGGTTCGAGCATGGTGGGCATGAACGAGAAAACGAAGCCGGTGTCCGACACGGTTACTTGGGATGACAAGGGCGACTGGACGGCGAAAGGTGTCTGGGGAAGGGCCGATTCACAGGGCGGCGGCTTCTCCGTCGACCGCTGGCAGAAACGCCTGGACGATCTGCGCGCGGCGCATCATGTGCCCGGCGCGCAGCTGGCGGTGCTGGTCGACGGTGAAGTCTACGAACTGGCCAGCGGTGTGCTGCACCGCGGTACCGGAGTCGAGGTCACCACCGACTCGGTGTTCCTGTCCGGCTCGATCGCCCAGGTCTACACCGCGACTCTGATTCTGCAGCTGGTGGGCGAGGGCCTGTTGGACCTGGACGCGCGAGTGGTCGACGTGCTGCCCGAGTTCGGAACGCCGGACCCGGAGGCGACACGGGTCATCACCGTGCGTCAGCTGCTCAGCCATACCGGCGGCCTGACCAACGATTTCAACCGCGACACCGGGCGCGGCGACGACTGCCTCGAGAAATTCGTCGCCGCGGCGGGCGAGGTGGCGCTGGACTGCCCGCCCGGCAATGCTCTGTCCTACGCGGGCGTCGGCTACGTCGTGCTCGCCCGCATCGTCGAGGTATTGCGCGGTATGTCCTGGGATCAGGCGATCCGCGATCACCTGGCCACCCCGCTCGGCCTCGAGCGCCTGATGACTCTGCCCGAGGAAGCGCTGAGTTTCCGTGTCGCCATGTCGCATCTGGGAGAGCCGGGCGCCTATCCGGATCCGGCGCCGGCCTGGGATCTCATGCCGCGGTCGGTGGGCCCGGCCGGGCGGGTGATCACGTCCGCGGGCGATATGGTCCGGTTCGCGAAGATGCATCTCGACGGCGGAGTCGCGGCGGACGGCACTCGCGTGCTGGCCGCCGACGCGGTGACCGCTATGCAGCGCCACGAGATCGACACGCCCGACAAGTGGAGCGTCTTCTCCGATGCCTGGGGGCTGGGCTGGACGCTCTACGACTGGGACGGAATCCGCGGCTACGGCCATGACGGTGCGGCCGTGGGCCAGTACGCGTACCTGCGGGTGGTTCCCGACGCGGGGGTCGTGGTCGCGCTGATGACCAACGGCGGCAGCGCCCGCCAGCTCTACGGCGACGTGTACCGGGAACTGCTGGCCGAGCTCGCCGGCGTGCGGATGCCCGAGCCGTTCGCACCGGCGGATCCGCCCATCGAGGTGGACATCACACCGTTCCTGGGCACCTACAAGCGAGAAGGCGTCGTCATCACGGTCAGCCGCGACGACGACGGAAACGCCCACATGCGTTACGCATTCGTCGACGATATGGCGGACCTGTCCCCGCCGCTGGAAATGGACCTGCTCCCATACTCCGAGAACATCTTCGCCGCCTCCGGCGCCGGGCCCTCCTTCGCCGAAGGCTACATGCCCATCGTCTTCGCCACCCTCAACGACGGCACCGAATGCTGCTACGCCGGCATGCGCGCTGCCCCGAGGGTCCTACCGTGATATTCCGGCGGTAGGTCGCCGGCTATGGAGCCGATGGGCTCGCCCGGCCGGTCCCGATGCGTTCGGTGCCCAAGGCGCCGCACGCGCCGGACCGCGGTGATGGTTCAGGGCCACCGAATGGCCGCCGCGCACGCCGAAAGCCCCTGCATCCTCGGACATTGCGCGGCTACGTCCGTACTCCGGCGCGGCGCATCAGGTCGAGCGCTGATTCCGGAAACAGCGCACGCGGCAACACGAACATATCGTCATGGCTGCCCGTGTTCAGATAGACAACATGCCGGAATCGGCTGACGCGTTCGATCCGACTGTACGACAGGGAATCCGGAATACCGTGAACACGTGGAGGTAGCTTCAGATCGACCGCCTCGTAGCCGAATTCGGCGGAGAGAACCGTACCGCGCTTGGTGTATTCGCTCACGAACGGGAAGCGGCCGATCAGCAACCTCCAGACGACCAGAGCGAGTACGAGGCTCAATGCGAACCCCGCACCCAAGGCGAACGCGAGCGGGACATCACGAATGGTCGACTCGTCGTCTCTGACGAACTTGTAGCCCACCGCCAGAACCCCGGTGCCGGCGATAGGTAGCCACAGAGCAGGCTTCCGACACATCATCAGCGTGGCAATGCGGCTGACTCTGCGCCGGGTCCACCTGCCACAGGTGAATGTGACGTGCAGCGGAACGTCTCCTGAATGTCCGGCTCGGTGTGCGTCCGGATGGCTCATGTTCACAGCCGTCTTCCCCCGATGGTCGACGTGCGAGATCCTGTCTCGTCGAAGACATCCGACGATACGTATCGGAGCATTCGGCTGCAAGCCTTATATTCGGGGTCTATGCACGGCGAATACACTCGTGGAGCGGCCGGTGTGGTCCCGGAGGGCCAAGACGAGTTCAGGTCGGAGGAAGAGGCGTCCGTCGATGAGCTCACGCAAGCGTCCAAGGTGGTGTTCTCCTCCTCGCTGGAGGAGCCGTTGACGTGGGCCGACTCCACGCTGGTCCGGGACGACGCCGTCGAGGTGGTCGGTGCCATGAAGTCGAGTGGTTCGGGGCTGCTCAGCACGATCGGCAGTCTCGGCCTGTGCCGGTCCCTGCTGCGAGCCGGACTCGTCGACCGCTTCCGAGTGGTGATGTTCCCGGTGATCACCGGGGCGACCGGCGAGGAACGCATCTACGACGGCTATCCGGACGTCGCTCTCGATATGATCGAGCACCGCACCTTCGACGGCGGCATCCAGCTGGTCGAGTACCGGCCCCGCGTGCTCGAGCACCCGCCGCTCGGCAGCCCCGCGTGACGACTCCTGTCCGCCGGTCCGGCCCACACTCACGTTGCATGCTGCCTCGGTACAGTGACTTCGTATGACCGGGACCGAGCTGGAGATCACCACGGACCTGGTCCGCGACCTGCTGCGTGAGCAGCATTCCGACCTCGCGGGCCTGACCATCCGCGAGGTGTCGGGTGGCTGGGGCAACCAGATGTGGCGTCTCGGGGACGAGTTGGCCGTACGTATGCAGCGCATGGACCTCACCCCGGACCTGCAGCTGAAGGAGCGGCGGTGGCTACCCGCGCTGGCCCCGCACCTGCCGCTGCCGGTGCCGATCCCGGTGCGATTCGGTGAACCGTCCGAGCGTTTCCCCAAGCACTGGACCGTGATGACGTGGGTTCCCGGCGAGCCGCTCGACCACGCCACGATCAGCCGCGGCGCCCATGCGGCCGATACGCTGGCAGCATTCCTCCGGGCGCTGCACGTTCCCGCACCCGCCGAGGCGCCGATCGCCACCGACCGCGGCGCCCATCCCGGTGACTGCCAGATGGCTTCGAAGCCTTCCTCCGAGCCGTCGACCCTGCCGACCGCGCCGCCGACATCCGGGCGGTCTGGGACGATGCCGTCGCCGCCGGCGGGTGGGAGGGCCCGCCGGTGTGGGTGCACGGCGACCTCCATCCCGCGAACGTCGTCGTCTCGGACGGAACGCTCTCGGGCATAGTCGACTTCGGTGACCTGTTCGCCGGTGACCCGGCGTGGGATCTCGCCGCCGCCTGGGTCCTGCTGCCCGCGGACATGGCCGCACGGTTCTTCGACAGCTACGCGCTCGCGGACGAGGCGGCGATCCGGCGGGCCCGCGGACTGGCGGCCATGAAGAGTTTGTTCCTGATGCTCATGGGGCAGAACGGAGATCGGGGCCTTCCGGGCGGAAAACCGCACTGGGGACCGGTAGGCCGAGCGGCACTCGAGCGTGTTCTGAAGGGCCTGTGACACACGACGAGGTCCGGAGGTGAACCGGTCAGCGCAGGGTGACGAGCTTCGCCCTGCGGAGGAGCCACACCGCCGGGACCAGGCAGGACAGCAGCGCGAAGAGGCTCGCTTCCGGACCGAACGTCCCACCGGTGAGTACCTCCGGTCCGGTAAGGACGGTGCGCAGCAGGCCGGGTTCGCCGTCGGCGCCGGATACCGCAGTGCCGAACACGCCGGACTCGGTGAAGTTCCAGGCGAAATGCAGGCCGATCGGCAGCCACAGCGACCGCGTGGCGGTATAGGCAATGGCCGGCAGCGCGCCGCCTTCGACCGCGATGGCCAGGGCGCCCCATAGCGTGGCGTTGCTGTTGACCGAGTGCGTCAGACCGAAGATCAGGGACGAGACCGCGATCGCGACGATACTGCCGGTCCGCTCCTCCAGGATGCGGTGCACCACGCCACGGAACAGCAGTTCCTCGGTGACCGCCACCGAGGCCATCGCGCCGGCCACGCCCAGGCAGGCCCCGAACGAGCCACCGGTGATGTCGGCGTCGGTGAACAGGACCGCGAGCAGCATCGTCGCGAGGAAAGCCCCGGCGCCGATGAGAGCGCCACGCCCGAGCCCGCTCCACCGCCCCGCGGCGGCCAGCTCGGTGACCGCCGGCCGGTTCTCGACACGCCGGGACAGCCATGTGTAGGCGAAGATCGCCCCGGCGGCCGCGCCGATCCCGAAGGAGAAACGCAGCACAGGCACACTCGAAACGAGCGCGTCCAGACCCCGGGCGGCGATGAGCAACACGACCGTTCCGACGAGCAGAATCGGCACCCGCAACCGCTGCATCGGCAGTTTCCGCTCGGTGGGGGCGGTCATCGAAAGTCCTCTCGCCGTTGTGCAGTACGGCGAGACTATGAACGAGCCGAGCCGCGTCGCATCACTCCACGGGAGACCGCCCGGTAGTACTCGAGGGGGACACCGTACTGTCCGCTCGCTCTTCGGTCAGGCCCTCGAGGCGAGGCTTCGCGAGGCGTGCGAGTCCGGCGTCGGCGACATCGGCGAGAACGCGACGACCGCGTGCTGCCTGTCACCCGTACACAAGGTCGTCACTATCGTGAACGAGAGAGTCCACCATTCAGCCACTCGGGATAGTGGCCTCGCGAATCGGAAAGACGGCATCGGATCATGGCAGAAGACCTGACCGTGACTCGGACGCTGGTGATACCCGCCGCCGAGTTACGCGAGCGGTTCTCACGCTCGTCCGGCCCGGGCGGGCAGCACGTCAACACCACCGACAGCCGGGTCGAGCTGTCGTTCGACCTCGCCAACTCGCCCTCCGTGCCGGAGTCGCTGCGCACCCGGATGCTCGACCGCCTGGCGACCCGCCTGGTCGACGGCGTGCTCACGATCGCCGCTTCGGAGCACCGCGCACAGCTGCAGAACCGCGCAGCCGCCCGCGAACGCCTGGCCGCGTTACTGCGCGACGCCGCTGCCGCTCCGCCGCCCGTTCGCCGCGCCACCAAGCCCTCGCGCGGCGCGAAGGAGCGTCGCATCGCCGCGAAGAAGCGGCGCGGCGTCACCAAGCGAAACCGCCGCGCCTTTCCCGACGACTAGCAACACTTCGGCTCGACCCGACCCTGCGAGGTGCCGGCGGCCGATTCGAGAATCGGACGGCAACTCCTCCGAGCCGACGACATGGGGGAGGCCGGAAACCGGGTCTACCTGCGCAGGACGGGCAGGCGGGTAGGCCGGATCATCGGCGAGCACGGTTTCTGGCCCGCTCCGACCCAGATCTCGAAAGCGAGCATTGCACCGGCCGATACGACATCATGGTCGCAGATCTGACTACTCAGGTCGCACACTGCGTTTTTCGACTGATCAGGGATCTGCGTGCATATGTTGAAGATATCGACCCGCACCATGCTCGGCAGCGTCATTGCCGTGCAACTCATTGTCGGTTCAGTGGGCGTCGCGGCGGCCGAGCCCGCCCCGGCGCCCGCGCCGGTCGCGCCGGTGCAAGCACCCGATGCCCCGGGGTCCGGGGCGGTGGCGCCCATCGCGGCGTGCATGGCGCCCGGCGACTCCATCGAACTCCGGGCCGGCCTGGGCGCCCTGCTCGGGACCGGGAGCGGCGCGATCGCAGGGCTGCCCCTCGCCTTTGTCGGGGCCATCCCGCTGGGGATCATCGGCGGCGTGATCGGCGCCATGGTCGGCTCGACCACCTACGCGCAGGACGCCTGGCGGGCTCCGAAGGGCTGCTGATCGGACGGGGCCGCGGGGTCAGCCCTTGACGGGGTAGGTGGCGTCGAGCCATTCGGTGAACGAAGGTCCGCCGATCCGGGCGTGCGCCCGGCCACCGACCCGCGGTCCTCCGGCAGCGCCCGATACACACCGGCTACGGTCGCGGCGCGGACGATCTCGCCGCGGTCGATCATCCGCACCGCTTCGTCGAGCGGAACCCACCGGATCATTTCGGCCTCGTTGGGTGAACCCCAGCCCGAGCCGGATGGAAAATCGACATCTCTGGGGGAAGAGTTGTCGCCGCACCCGCATTGATGGAGCGAGAAATCCGGCTGCAGTCCGCCGGGCCGCTCTGGCAGCATGGCCGGATGCCGGATCTGCTGTGGAGCGAGGTCGAGAACTTCTTCGACCCCAACCGGATGGGCCGGCTGCCGGATCTGTGGGTGCCGGACGCCTCGGTCGAGGACTGGCAGGCGGTGTTCGATCTGATCCGGTCCAATGGGTGGGCATGGGAGTACGAGGTAGACGGGACCACACGACCGCTACCGGCTGCGGCGGAGGTGCTGCCACGCCCTGCCGAAGCGGAGCCTGTTCTGCTGCGGGTCAGGCCCGTCCCGGGCGTGCAGGTGAATTTTTGGCCGATGTCCGCCACAGAGCTCGATTTCGACGTCGACCTTCGCGAGCTGCAAGGTCAGGCGGGAGTGGACACCCTGTGCGACTTCATGCGTGCGATCGGCCGTCGACTGGGCAAGCCGGTGTTCATGTGCGCCGAAGGGCAATACGGTTATCCACACCTCGGGTTCGACCCGGCAGCCGACCGTGTCGTGCTGCTGGCAGATCCAGAGGACTCAGGACCCTGACGGCTGTTCTCCCCTCGGAGGCGCCCGCTGGTCAACGGACGGGAGTGAACTATGCGGGTCGCTGTGACCGGGCACATGAACATCACCGAGGAGACCGCGGTGTTGGTGCGTGCGGAAATTGCTCGTCGCCTCGCCGAGTTTCCCGATCTGGTGGGGGTGAGCTGTATCGCGCGAGGAGCCGATTCAATATTCGCGCAAGCGGTGCTCGACGCCGATGGCCGGCTCGAGGTGGTGTTGCCCTCCCGCAATTACCGTGCAGCCAAGGTGAAGCCCGATCACGCTCCCGTATTCGATGAGCTGGTCGCGCGAGCGTCCGAGGTTCGGGTGATGGGCTTCGAGGAGGCCGGCCGGGAGGCGTATGAGGCGGCGAACGAGGCACTGCTCGAGTCGGCCGACCGGCTGGTCGCGGTATGGGACGGAAAAGGCGGCGAGGCCGGCGGCACCGGCAGCGTGGTGAAGCTGGCACGGGAGCGCGGGGTGGCCGTGGACGTGGTGTGGCCTGAGGGCGCCGCACGTGCTTGACCACTGCTAATACAGGGTGAGCGCGCGGTATATGCCGACCACGGTCGCGGCGCCGATGATCTCGCCGCAGTCGATCATCTGCATCGCTTCGTCGAGCGGTACCCAGCGGATCGTCTCGGCCTCGTTGACGTCCGGTCGGGTATCGGTGAGGTCGGCGCCGCGGGAGAGGTAGACCTCCTGTGGATGATCGAGGGTGCCGACTGCGGGCTGATAGGTCACTAGATGCTGCATCGTGTGTGGGCGCCAGCCGGTCTCTTCTTCGACCTCTCGGGCTGCCGCGGCGGCGACGTCTTCGGCGTGGTCGACGTAGCCACCGGGCAGCTCCCACACCCACTGGTCGATGACCCACCGATGCCGGTACATCAGCAGTACTTCGCGGTTGTCGTCGAGTACCAGCGTCATCGCGCATCGCGGCATTCGGGCGACATACTGGGTGAACTCCACCCCATCCGGGAGACGGATATCCGCTGTCGACAACCGGATGTGCCGGTTCTCGTCGACCAAGCGCTCACCGAGGATCGTCCACTGGGTATCGCTCACACCCCTGACGGTAGTGGGGCCGACTCTGCACCCGGTATGCATTCGACGGAGCTGTCGGGGCGGTTCAGTATGCCGATCATCAGGGCCACCAGATCGTCGCCGCGATCACCAGCAGCGGTAGCCCGACCGCGATCACGTAACCGGCCGCTACGAGGTCGATCATGGTTTCGCCGGCACGGACGACCAGCGTGCGAAGCTGAGCCGCGGCACCACGGTCTCCACGTCGGCGAGGTCCATTACCGCGTTGAGTTCGATCGGGCCGAGGTGGTCGGGTGCCGGCAGGATCACCAGGTCGGCCCCGGCGTTGCGTACGTGGTCGACCACCCGTAGTACCGACCGTTCGCTGGGCCATACGAGGTGGTACCCGAGTTTGTCGGCGAGGCGCTGTATCCGGTCGCGATCGTGTTCGGGTGCGCGGCTGATGTCGTGGTCGATCCAGCCGAGCGCAATCGAATGGCTCATGGCGTGACGTCGGTGTCGGCGGCCGACCCTGCGACACCAAGGGGGGTTCGGAGTTTGGTCGCGACTCGCTCCAATACCACCGGGTCGGTGCAGTATTGGTCGCGCCACAGCCGGATCGTCGCTTCCATCGCTCGGTTCCGTGCCGGTCGCTTGGGCAGAGGTGGTCTATCGCGCACAGTGCCTCCTGGTCGGGTGTCATGGCATGCACCCGGCGCCGGGGAATTCCGCAGTCAGTGGCGACGTAATGTGCCGTCCAACAGCCGGTTCGACCCGGCGCCGGGGCCGGCTCAAGCGTCATCGACCGGCGATCGCCATCCCAGGGACAGCAGTGATAAAGAACCGTTACCCTTCCGCTAGGTATGCACGAACAGGGGGCGCTGATGATCGTGGAGCTTTGGACAAGAGTTGAGGTACGGGCGCTGCGTGACGCCGCCCTACGGATGACGCAGGAGCAGTTCGCAGAAGAAATCGGTTGGTCCGTCGCGACCGTGCGAAAATGGGAGCGCACTACCAAATTACGGCCGGTGCGTGCGCAGCGAGCCGCCGACTTGGACAGCTGGCTCGCCAGGCTCAGTCCGGAGCAGATGCGTCGCTTCGCTCGTCGTTTCCACCGCGTCGGCTGCAGCACCGCAACACTCGCCGCTTGATGCCAGCCAGCGGCGCCGTTCCCACATTCGAAATCGTACGGGGGTCGAATGCCCTAATCGGACATCTGGAGCAGCGCGGGGTATCCATCGGCCGTGATTCGAACACTGCTGGAGTGTTCACCAGGCTGAAGGAGATCAGGAATGATGTAGGTTGCCCGAGCAACCTCGCCGTTCTTGAGGAAGACGAGGATATTGCCTTGTTGCATGAACGTCTCGTCCATGTCGATTTTCCCCCCGACCTCGCGCTCGATGTAGTCGCGGGAGACAGGCTGGTGCGACACATGAACGGAGTCCCAGTCGCCGCCGGTCAGCTCGTGCAGGCTGACCGATCCACCGTTCTGGCGCAGTTCGGCGAGTTCGGCCGAAAGGGCTTGATCTTTTTCCAAAGTAACGACTCCGTGGTCAGAACATGCGGTCAGCGACATCACAGCGCACACCAGCACCGCGAGCAGGACCTTCTCAGCTGTCATAGGTGCCTTAACTTTCGCCGTCGCTTCCCGGGATGTATCCGCCCGAGGTGAACTCCGTATCGGTCGGTGGAGGTTTGGTGCCGCCCGTTGCTGGTGGCCTGTCAGCGCGTCCGGTCATGCCATCACCTGATATCAGCGGGCGGCCGAATCCGGCCACACAGATGCGATGCACAACCTGGCGATTCGCCTCCGTCTCCGGGGGACAGAGCGACGAAGCTGTCGGCTGGTGGCGCAGCGCCGGGCACAAGCGTGTTCAGCGCGTCAACGTCAAACCACGTGGCCTGGTCTCCAGGACGCAGGCCCGGTGAGAATCTGCGAGTACACCTTTGCACGTGGCCATTCCTGCCTCGGCTTGCGCTGTGCTGCTCATGCTTGCCGAACCTGCTCCGCGCGTGGATTACTCCTCCTCGGGCTGATCTTTGCCAGTGTGGAACTGCCCTTCGCTCCAGCGATCGAAGTGGTAGGTGTGGCCGGGCGTCAATGCCCAGCCCGAGGTGAACAGGTAGAACTCGACGTCGAGATCATCGAGTATGTCGCCCAGCCATTCGCGCCATTCGGTCCCACCTTCGAACTCGGGGTAGAGGTCGTCGAATAGTTCGGCTTGGCTGAGAATGAGGTACAGAGCCAACTCCTCCAGCACCGTGTGCGCGACCAAGTGGCCGGCGGAGAAACGCGCGCGAAGCGTATTTACTGCGGCCTGCAGAGCGTAGACGAGTTCGTAGTCGTATCGGGGCACGAACTGAGGCGGAAGATGGCCATCGAGCCACGATGTCGAGAGCTGGCCCAAATGTGCTCCCCGGGGTTGCTCGGCCAGTTTCGCAAGGTCATCGCGGACCTGGTCGCTGAGCACATCGCTTCCCACCGCGAATGTCACCGCGCATTCCTGCCCGAACTTCTCTTCCAATACGGCAGACCACGCGCGGTGATCTCGATCGACTGTGCCGAGGAAGTCTTCGTCATCGGACTTCTGATAGTCCTGCTCTGCCTCAGGGAGCCGGCTCCATCCCAACGCCTTGCAAATGCCCCGAACCTTGTCCGCTCGAATTGCTCCCCCGGACTCGTAGCGACTCCACGACTTCGTACCGATAGCGGCTTTGGCTGCGGCTTCTTCGATGCTGAGGTCGAGGGCTAATCGTCGATCCCGGATTGCTGATCCGAGCTCGAGGCTGCGTTCTTCGTGCGCGGGGGCATCGGACACTCCTAGTGGCCGGTCAGTACCGGGTACGTACCCTACCTGGTGCCGCGAGAATAGAGAAGGCGGATGTCGACGGTGGGCCGGCGTCGCGGTTCTTCACGCTATGGCCAGCGAGCTGGACTATAGGATTTGCTATAGTCCAGTGGTGGGTCAATGGGAGATCTACCAGACCGATGAAGTGGCCGCGTGGATGATCAATCTGCGGGGCTCCGACCCCGGAGCTGCTGAACGGGTCGAGGCGGCCGTTGATGTGCTCGCTGAGTACGGGCCGACGCTGGGGCGACCCCTGGTCGACACGCTGACCGGTTCGCAACTTGCGAACTTGAAGGAGTTACGGCCAAGGCAGACGATGATCCGTGTGCTGTTCGCGTTCGACCCATGGCGTTCGGCGATCCTGTTGACCGGCGGCGACAAGACCGGGCACTGGAAGAGCTGGTATGAGCAGGCGATTCCTCGCGCAGAAGAGCTGTACCGGGTGTATCTGAAGGAACGGGCAGAGGAGGAAGGGCGATGAGTAGCTTCTCCAAATGGGATCGTGAAGGCTATCGCCGCCGCGTGGGTGAGGAGGAGGCCGCGCGCCGTCGTCGGTCGATCATGGCCGAGCAGTGGGGCTACCAGCTTGCCGAGGAGCGGAAGCGGCTGGGATTCACGCAGGCGGGTTTGGCCGAGATCATGGGAGTCAGCCCCGGGCGGGTGTCGCAGATCGAGCATGGCGAGGTCGCGACGGTCGAAGCTCTCGCCGCGTATGTTTCCGCGTTGGGCGGGAAGCTGGAACTGCTGGCGGACATCGGTGGACATCTGTTGAAGATGCCGACCGACCCCGCGGCGTGAGGTGACTGTTTCCGACAGCGGGCTGCACCGTTGCACGAGTGATACTGCCGGTGGCCCATTCACGATGTGACGATCAGGGCCACCAAATCGCTGCCGCGATCACCAGCAGCGGTAGGCCGATCGCGGTGGCGAAGCCGACCACTACCAGGGCGCTCATGGTGTGCCCTGCGTGGAGGTCCAGCGTGGGAAGCTGAGACGCGGTAGCACGGTCTCCACATCGCAGACGTCCAGTACGGCGTCGAGTTCGTGCGGGCCGAGGTGGTCGGGTGCCGGCAGGATCACCAGGTCGGCGCCGACGTTGCGTGCCTGGTCGGCCACGCGTAGCACCGAGTGTTCGCCGGGCCATACGAGGTGGTAGCCGAGTCGGTCGGCGAGGCGGTGTACGCGGTCGCGGTCGGTCTCGGGTGCTCGGCTGATGTCGTGGTTGATCCAGCCGAACGCGATCGAGTGGCTCATGGCGCGATATCGGCGTCGGTGGCGGGTTCCGGGACATCGTGAGTGGCGCGGAGCCCGGCCGCCACTCGTTCCAACGTTGCTATATCGATGCGGTATTGGTCGCGCAACAGCCGGACGGTCGCTTCCATTGCCCGGTTTCGCGCCGGTCGCTTGGGCAGAGGTGGTCGTTCGCGCACAGTGCCTCCTGGGTGGGGTGTCATGGCGTGCACCCGGCGCCGAGGATTTCCGTGGTCGGCGGCCTTGTAAGGTGCTGGCCGGCCTGGTGGTTCGACCCGGCGCCGGGGCTGGTTCAAGCCTCATCGACCGGTGTTCGCGGTCCCAGGGACAGCAGTCATAGAGAACCGCTACGCTTCCGCTAAGTCCGCAGCGACAGGGGGTTTCGCGTGATCGTGGAGGTTTGGACAAGGGTCGAGGTGCGGGCGCTGCGTGACGCGGCGTTGCGGATGACGCAGGAGCAGTTCGCCGAACAGATCGGGTGGTCCGTTGCGACCGTGCGAAAATGGGAACGTGCCACCGAATCGCGGCCGGTGCGCGGGCAACGTGCTGCCGACCTCGATAGTTGGCTCGCCAAGCTGAGCCCGGAGGCGATGCGCCGATTTGCGCTCGCTGTATCGTCCGCGCGGCCATCAGCGCAAGGACATCCAACCCCTGGAAGTATTGACGATGAGGCAGACGTGAACCGCCGCGAATTCGGTAAAGCCGCAGCGCTTACCGCCGCGACATTGCCGACGGTCAGCCACTCCCGGATCGGTATGGCCGACGTCGAACGTCTGAACGCATTCACGGCGGAACTGGAAGCCGCCGATCAGGCTGTCGGTGGAGCGGGCCTACTGTCCTCCGCCGTTGACACGTTGGAACGTAGCCAAAGCTTGCTGCACAGCAGCGTGTTCGACGCTGCAACAGGCCGGGCGTGGATGTCCGCCGTAGGGGCGCTGGCCGTGGAAACCGGGTGGCTCGCATACGACGCGGATCGAGTTCAATTGGCGCGGAGGTGCTACTCCGATGCGCTCTCGCTGGCGTCCATGGCCGAAGACGACGATCTGGCTGTTCACGCCTGTATGAATGCTGCGCTGCAATCCATCAGCTTGGCACGCAGCGGTCATGCGTCACCTTCCTACGCACTCGCGCTGATACGACGGGCTGCGGACCTGGTAAGGAGGCGACCCGCAGGACGGATACACGCGCTGATCGCAGCCCGCGAAGCCGCGGCGTACGGCACAGCCGGTGATCGGCGAAGTGTGGAGCGAGCCATGTCAGCGGCATGGCGGGAAATGGACAATGCAGCCGAGCACGAGCCGGTGGGCGAGTGCCCCCCATGGCTGCGGTTCGTCGACCATTCCGAAATTCGATTCCATGAGGCGCGGGCCTGCACTGACACCGGCAACCACAGCCGAGCACTCGTTCTGCACGAGGTTGTGGCGGGCGAGCCGGCAAGCGCTGGCAATTCCGTGCACGCGTCGGCCTGGTGGTCGGCGGCGCTCGCCCGTACCGGCGACACGAGGTCAGCGATCGAAGCGGGAGCACCGGTGCTTGATGCGCTGGAAGGGTGGCTTGCATCGCCGCGGGCACTCAGAGCGCTGGAACCGGTGCGACGGCTGGCCGTCACTGTTTCCGAAGGTGAGAATTTCCGAACTCGGTTCGATGCACTCGCCACCACGAAAGGATCTTCGATTGATTGAATTCCGCCGTTTCGATCACATCGGTGCGCGCGAAATACACGGCACCGTCCAGGACGTGTATGCGCGCGCCTACGCGGAGGCCATCGCGACCCGCGATCCCTTCGAGTCGCTGGAGGCGTCAATGAATCGGTTCGACGCCTACCTCCGTGCGCCGGGCTTCGACCTGGTGGTGCTGTACTTGGACGGAGAACCGACAGGACAGGCATGGGGGTGGCCACTCGGCAAGGACACTGCTGGCTGGGATGGCTTGCAGCTCGATGAAGATGATCCGGAGTTCACCCGCGAGAACGGGACTCGGACATTTGGGCTCTCGGAGATCATGGTGGTCCCTGAGCACACTGGCCGGGGCTACGCCGGGGCGCTGCATGATGAACTGCTGGGTGCTCGGCAAGAGCAGCGGGCGACGCTGTTGGTGGATCCACGCAATGAACATGCGTACGAGCGGTATCGGCGTTGGGGCTGGTACAAGGTCGGCGTCCAGCGGCCTGATTGGGAGGGAGCGCCCATATTCGATGTATTGCTCCTACCTCTGTTGTAACTAGGGTGCGACGAGCCGGCCATATGGTTAGGAATTCGTGCTGTATTAAATGGGTGCGATCAAGTCGGAATGATCAGGCGCAGAATTTAGGCACAGAAAATTCGGGGCGCTCGGTGATGGAAGGTGATGCTGATGATATTTGAGCAACATGACCGTTGGCTCGAGGAGATGCGGGAGCAACTTCAACGCAAGGAGTCTGTCACCAGTCATTTAGGATATATGGATTTGGTTTCGATTACGTCAGAAATTGTCAATGCTGCATCGGATGAGCGGAAGCAGACATCTTTGCATATTCCGAATTGGAAGTCGTTGCGCAGAGACCTTACTGATTCTCTATCGTACTTCGGCCCTGAACTTCATAGAGAAGTAGGTGCGTGTATCGGTGCGCTGATCACGGCATTGGATGATGTAATGCAGACGAAGACCATGTCAGACGGCACTCGGAAGCCCTACTTCGATGAGGCCAGAAGGGGCGTGCTGCAAGCAAATGCGGATCAGTTACTTTCGAAACTCGTCCTGGATGGCACGGTCGTTGCGGCATGGCGCGATTTTGTAACTGCTTGTCAGACGGACGACTTTACGAAGTATCCGTGTGATCGAGTTTCTTTTCTGCGCGACACTGTTGTTGAGCTACAAAAACATCGTCGACACCGCCACGACTACTTCGGCATACTTGATACTGCGTGTTCTGTACTGTTCGACAGTAGGGCAGGTGTGGCGCGGGGGCAGCGCATAGTCGGAGATCAGCCCATAGAGGTTCAAGCAGGAAACGGTAATTTACCATCGGGCCTCAGCTTGGACAATCGTATCGATTTGGCTGAAAGGCTTATTGTCTCTCCTCCTCTAGTGGGGGATTATATTGTCTGGCTCAGAGTGGATAAGGCGTACATTCCGTCGATTGGAAACGTCGAGTTTGGAGATATCACGCTGTATCCGGCAGTAGTTCTCGCTGGGGTGATCAGAAGCCCTGAGCGAATCCGTGAAGAATTCAGCATCGTCCCAACGGAGTTGATAAACGAGGCTGCTCAGGAAGCTCAGTCCAGCCACGATGAAGGTACGAAGAATCTGGGTTTCGAACACAAGCCCGGGATGGTCTATGCGCGTATTGTTCTGAGAGGCGTGGAGGAGCATCTTGCCGGGAATCATGCCCGTAAGTTTCTCGGAAATCTCCTTGCTTACCTCGACGTCGAGCCTGAAACTTGGGAGATACTTAGGGGTGAGCTAAAATTCCAGCCGGATTCTGCCCCATGGTCGCAATTTTCCTACGATTGGGGACCAAAATATCCGTTGCAAATGCCGGTTTATCCTGACAATGACACAGTTTACCGGCAGCTTAAGGATATTCGTGAAAGCGGCTTCATGGTGTCAAGCGCTGTGTCTGATGAGATGGATGCGGCGCTAAACCTACTACGGGATCTCCGAGATGTGCCCGATTCGGAAGCGCTTGTGATGGCTGCTGTTCGTGCAATCGAGCATTGCAACAGCTGGGCTACGGCTGGCCGAAAGGACTGGGCAGGGTTTATTCGCGCGTACTTGCTCGACGGGATCACACGGTTCGAGCTAATCTCTTCTGCTTCGGACTACTTATTCAAAGCGATTGTCGTGACTCGTCCAGATATCTCCCCCAGCTCGCCCGAGGATCCGGAGTTGGCAAAGATCAGGGACGAAGCAACGGGTGAGTACTGGGAGCATAGTTTCAACCTTGACGTGGCATTGAAAAATGTATCGGTCTTGAAGGAAAAGTATTCTAGACACCCACTATTTCGGCCTCTGGCCGAGTTGGACTCTACCCTCAAGCGAGGGAAGGCGATTGGCGCTACGATAAACCATATTCAGACAAGAGTGCTTGCGCGTGTAGATCGGTTGACTCGAGCACGTAATGCTGCAGTGCATGGTGGCCCGCTATCGTACGCGGCGTGTGATTCTATAGCGGGATTTGCACGTTTGGTGGCGGAGAACGCGCTCGTCCAAGTTCTTCGTGCAAAGGTGGAAGGGGTTCCTGTTTCCGAGTATATGCAGGAGCGTCGGATTCGGAACGCTCAAGCTCTCAGTCTCTTGAGGGAAACTGGGCATTATAGCCATTTGTTTTGATGGCCATGATTTAGCGCTTGGAAAATTGTGTGTGTCTGCTTTCCTTCTGGTGGAGTGAAATGTGCGTTTGATTGGTTGGGTGGACCTTCTTTAGGTCAGGATTTGATTGAATAATGTGACATCTGGTTATCAAGTAATTTCGCATGCAGTTGACTGGAGTCAACGTTTACGGGCCAGTCAGTGTGACTCTTCATGCAGTTTCGCAGAGGCGAAGCGATGTCGGCGGCGCAGAGCTCATGCTGTGGTTTCAGATTTTCTGCTTTGATCACGCAGCGCTCGTCTGCGAATCTTACCGGTCTGTGTTTTCGGCAGATTCGCAATGATATTAACCACGCTGGGGCGCTTATAGGCCGCAAGGCGATCTCGAGTGAACGAAACCAGTTCGTCGGCTTGGACGGTGTATCCGTCCCTCAAGGAAACGTAGGCGGCGACCGACTCACCCTGATATTCATTGGGGACGCCCACGACGGCTGCTTCGAGGACCGCCGGGTGCTCGTAGAGGACGTCCTCGACTTCGCGTGGCCAGACCTTGTACCCGGAAACGTTGATCTGGTCCTTGATCCGGTCGACCAGGTAGACCCAGCCCTCTACGTCCACGATCGCGCTGTCGCCGGTTCGGAGGCGACCATCGGGTAGGGCGGTCTCGGATTCTTCTGGTTTGCGCCAGTATCCGCCGATGACCTGGGGACCAGTCACGATGAGTTCGCCTTGGCTGCCGGATGGTAGGGGCTGACCTTCGGGGTCGACCACCTCGACCTTCACTCCCGGCAGTGGTAGCCCGATCGACAGAGTGCCGCTGTCCGGGTCGACTGGTGCGCTCGTTCCCGGCGGGACCGCGGTGACGGCCGAGGAGGTTTCGGTCATCCCGTAGGCGTTGTGGATGTAGTGGCCGAACCGTTCTTGGAAGCGGGTGACCGTGCTCGGGGGTACCGGCGAACCCCCGCTGTACAGCGTTTTGATGGTGGAGAAGTGTTCGGCCGTAACGTATTCCGAGTTCATCATCGCGTTGAAGGCTGTGATGGAGCCGATGGTGTAGGTGACGCCGTGTTCGCGGAGGGCGTCGACGGCCACCTCGGTGGTGAAGCGGCCGGTGAAGACCAGGGAGGTGCGTTCGGTGAGAGCGAGGGCGCCGATGACGACCGCTCCGGTGATGTGGAACAGCGGGGCCAGGGCGTAGACGACGTCGCCGGGGGTGATGCCGGCGAGTTCGGCGAAGCTGGTGGTTACCGCGCGGACGTTGGCGTGCGAGTTCATGGCGCCCTTGGGCGGGCCGGTGGTGCCGGAGGTGTAGGCGAGGAAAGCGAGGTCGTCGCCGTGTACCTGGATCGTCGGAGGTTTCCGGCCGGTGTACTCGTGGGCCAAAGTGAGTAGGTCTGCGGAACTCTCTTCGGCAGGGGTGGTTTCGGGTTTGAAGACGCGGGAGTCGTTGCGGGACTGGAGGTCCGACTCCGCGGTGCCGAGTACCCAGCCGACTGTGGTGCCCTCGACGTCCGCCCGGACCTGCCGCACATCGCGGTCGGTGGTGATGATCCCGACCGGTTCGGCATCGGTGACCAGTTCGCGGAGTTCGCGGCCGCGATACATCGGGTTGAGTAGGAGGGCGATCGCGCCGAGTTTCCAGATGGCGAGCAGGACGAGTGCGTATTGCGGGATGTTCTGGAGGTGGATGCCCACCCGTTCACCGTGGCCCACGCCGCGGTCTGCGAAGGCGGCCGCGAGGGCGGTGGCGAGGTCGTCGGTCTCGCGGACGGTGAAAGTGGTGTCGAAGTAGACGAGGGCGGGGGCGTCGGGTTCGTGCCGGACGCGGTCGTGCCAGGCCGCCACGAGGGTGCCGAGCTCTTCTTGCGGGCGGGACGCCCCGTCCGCCGCACCCTCATCAAATGCGGCGGACGGGGCCTTCCCGGTATTACCGGTGGTCATGCAGGCAGTTCCTTGCGGCTGGTTTCGCGGATGGTGGCGACGGTGAGGAGGCCGATGGCGCAGACGCCCATCACCCAGTAGGCGGGTGACATCGCGTTACCGGTCGATTCGACGAGCTGGGCGGCGACGTAGGGGGCGGTGCCGCCGGCGGCGATGGTGCCGATATTGAAGCCCAGCGAGACGCCGGTGTAGCGAACCGTCCGCGGAAAGAGTTCCGTGAACAGGGGGAACGCCGGAACCTGCACAACCCCGTTGAGCACCATGTAGAGGAAGTACACGATCCCGATAACGAGGATGCTCTCGGTCGCACCCATGATCATGAACGCCGGAAGCGCGATCACGACATAGGCGAGGTACCCGCCGACGAGTACCGGTTTACGTCCGAACCTGTCGGTGAGCATGCCGCTGATCGGGAAGGTGGCGCAGGCCAGCGCGATGGCGATCGCGGAGGTCCAGTAGACGGCGTCCTTGGAGAAGCCGAGGTCTTTGATCAGGTAGACGCTGAAGTAGGTCAGTCCGATGTAGCCGGAGCCGTTCATCGCGATGGCGACACCGACGACGCGCAGGACCGACCACGGGTTCTTGGTGACCGTGTCGAGCAGCGGGCTCTTGGTGACCTGCTGCTTCTCGGCCATCTCCTCGAATTCGGGGGTGTCCTCGAGTTTCATCCGGACGCGGAGGCAGACGTAGGCGAGGGGGAGGGCGAGCAGGAACGGGATACGCCAACCCCACGACTCCATCTGCTCGTCGGTGGTGATCAGCGCGACCACACCCACCACGGCCGCGGCTACGGCGAAGCCGAGGGTGGAGCCGACGGGGGTGAAGGAGCCGAAGAAGCCGCGTTTGCGGGGCGGGGCGGATTCGGCGATATAGGTCGCGGCGCCGCCGACTTCGCCGCCCGCGGAGAAGCCCTGGGCGAGGCGGACCAGCACCAGCAGGATCGGGGCGAGGACGCCGACGGTCGAATGGGTGGGGAGCAGACCGAGGATGCCGCAGGCCACGCCCATGCTGACGACGGTGATGACGAGGGCGTGGCGACGGCCGCGGCGGTCGCCGAGGCGGCCGAAGAAGATGCCGCCGAGGGGGCGGGCGACGTAGGCGACGCCGAAGACGGCGAGGGTCGACAGGATCGACACCCCGGAATTGTCCGACGGGAAGAACAGGGGGGCGATGGTGACGGCGAGGAAGCCGTAGACCGCGAAGTCGTAGTACTCGATGAGGGTGCCGACGCCGCCGGCGATGGCGGCGCGGCGGGCCACGGAGTTCGACTTCTTCGGGGCGGTCACCGGCAGCTGCCCGGCGGGCCGGCTGTCAGGGTTCTCGACGCGATGATCGACATTGGTCATTGCGGTTGTCCTTGGCGTGCGTGCTCGGCGAGCAGGAGTTCATACGAACCACCGGCCTCGATGACCTGAACGGTCCGCGGGTTCGGTGGGGTTCCGACCAGGTCGGTTCCCTCGGGCAGGCGCAGGGTGGCGGTGCGCCAGTCGAGGGCCACGGCGTCGTCGACCCGGACTGCGGTCGAGACGCCGGGGATCGTGATCAACGGCATGCCGTTGAAGGTCTCGCCGCGCCAGAAGCCGGGCGAGAAGGATTCCGCGACGATGGCCGCGATACCCGCGTTGCGGAGGGCGACCATCGGTGGATAGTGCGGATGACCGTAGCCAAAGTTACGGCCGCCGACGATGATATCGCCGGGGCGGACGCGGTCGGTGAAGGTGGGGTCGTAGGCCTGCATACATACCGAGCGCAGGTGGTCGGGGTCGTAGGACTTGATATTGGCGACGCCGACGACGAGGTCGATATCGAAATCGTCGCCGAAGATCCAGGCGACCTTGCCTTCGATGATGTCCGGTGGTGGGGGATAGGCGCTCACTGGACCGACTCCTGGATCGTGCCGGCCAGGGCGCTGGCGGCGACGGTGTAGGGGGAGCCCATGTAGATATTGGCGTCGGGGCTGCCCATGCGGCCGGAGATGTTCAGGACGCCGGTGGAGATGCAGTTCTCGCCGGCTTGCAGGGGTTTCTGATAGCCGAAGCAGAAATCGCAGCTCGATATATTGATATGCGCACCTGCGGCGCGGAGCACATCGAGGATTCCTTCTTTCTCGGCCTGCTCGTACACCTTCTGTGAGGTGGGGACGACATTGAGTTCGACGCCGGGGGCGACCTTGCGGCCGTCCAGGACCAGTGCGGCGGCGCGTAGGTCTTCGATGCGGCCGCTGGCGCAGGAGCCGATGAAGGCTTTGGTGATGGGGGTGCCGGCGAGTTCCTGGGCGGTTTTGGTGTTGACGGCGCGGGCCGAGCCGGGGAGCACCACCCGGGGAGTCAGGGTGGAGAGGTCGACGGTGTGGCGGGCCGCGTAGGTGGCGTCGGGGTCGGGGTAGACCGGGTCGAAATCGCGGCGGGCGACATACTTCGCGTAGGCGAGGGACGTCTCGTCGGGTTCGAAGAGAGCGGAGACCGCGCCGGTGAACATGGCCATTCCGCACAGGCCCTGGCGGTGGTCGATGGTCATGGCGCGGGCGCCGGGGCCGCCGAATTCCATCACCTGATGGGCGCAACCGTCGGCGCCGACCATATCGATGATGGTGTGCACGAGGTCGCGGCTGTCGACGCCGGGCGGGAATTCGCCGACGAGGTCGAAACGGGTGGTGGCGGGGATATCGACGAAGACGCGGCCGGTGACCCAGGCTTCGATGAGGTCGCGCCGGATACCCCAGCCGAGGGCGCCGAACGCGCCGATACCGCTGATATGGCCGTCGAAATGGACCAGGAATTCGCCGGGGATCGCCAAGCCCAGCTCGGCGGTGAGCTGGTGGCCGATACCGCGGCCCTCGTGCAGTTCGATGCCGTAGAACTCGCACCAGTCGCGGGTGACCTGGTGGACTTCGGTTTCCTTGTCGTTGCCCTTGGTGAGCATGTGGTCGATGAAGACGATGTAGCGGCTGGGGTCCGCGAGTTCGGTGATCCCGAAGTCCTCGCGCATCTGCCGGAACATCACATCGGTGTAGCCGGGGAAGTCGTAGGCGATCATGCGCGCGGGGTGCACGGCGTGGTTCTCACCGGCGTGGACCGTGTGCTGATCCGAGGCGCGGCCCAGGATCTTCTCCGTCATCGTGTAACCCACGGCGGTCACTGCTCCTTCGCGGGTAGGTACTTGTTCTGCATGGCCTCGACCTCGGGGAAACCGATCAGTTCGACGAACTCGTGGTGCTGGAGCGCGTTGGCGCTCACCTGGGCGGGGGCCTCGCCCGCGGCCAGCCGCTTCAGTGTCTCCCGGGCTGCGCCGGCCACCGCCATCAGCACCTGGGTGGGCAGCAGGGCGAGCCGGACGCCGATCTGGTCGAGGATCTCGGGAGTGAAATCGCGTTCGGTCCAGGTCGAGGCGGTGAGGGTGGCCATGAGCGGGACCCCGACCTCCTCGTGGCAGCGCTGCCACTGCTCGACGGTCTCGAAGGTCTTGGTGACCGGCATGATCATGTCGGCGCCCGCCTCGACGTAGGCCTGGGCGCGGCGGATGGCGTCGTCGCCGCGGGCGTCGGTGCGGGCGATGAGCAGGACGTCGTCGGGGATGGAGTCGCGGACGGCGCGGATCTTGCCGGTGGCCTCGGCGGTGCTGATCAGGTCGACAGGGTCGCCGACGCAGATGGGGCAGGACTTGGGGGAGACCTGGTCCTCCATGAACATTCCGCCGACGCCGGCGTCGGCGAACTTGGTGGCGGTGCGGGCGGCATTGACGGCATTGCCGTAGCCGGTGTCTATATCGGCGACCAGCGGCAGCTTGGAGGATTCCCGGATCGTGCGGACCGCCTGCAGGTTCTCGGTCTGGGTGTAGAGCTCGGCGTCGGGGAGGCCCAGCGCCGCTGAGACGGCGAAGCCCGAGGCGCACAGGGCGCTGAAACCGGCCTGTTCGGCGAGGCGGGCGGTCAGGCCGTCCCATACGCCGGGGGCGTAGACGAGTCCGTTCGACGTGAGGTCTTTCAAGGTCGGGCTGCGCACCAGTCCACTCTCCGTTTCGCAATGCGGAATGCGTTTCGTATATCGATATGAGACGGTAAGGTGGCTCAGGTCACAAAGTCAACCCCGAGTGAGAGATGTGTTCGTATGGTGGCGACATCGATCGCACGACCTGTGGAAGCGAGTGAGTAGCAGTGGCTGTGCCCGTAGAGTCCGAGGCGCCGGGCGGGCGCGATGTCGTGGGCGCCGTCCTCAAGGCGTGCACGCTGCTCGGCCACTTCAGTGCGGACCGTCCCGCCTGGACGCTGAACGACCTCACCGTGGCGAGCGGGATGAACAAGACGACGGTGTTCCGCCTGATGGCCACGCTGATCCAGGCGGGGTGGGTGGATCGCACCGAAGAAGGCGCTTACCGCATCGCGATGCCGGTCTTCGAAATCGGCTCCGCGGCACTGTCCAAGCTCGATATCCGTTCCGCGGCACAACCTTTCATGTCCGATCTGGCGACCACCTTCGGTAACACGGCCTATCTGATGGTTCCCGCCGAACAGGGCGCGGTGTGCATCGACCTGCTCGAGGGTCGCAACTCACTCGTCGTCGCCGGTATCAATATCGGATCGGTGATGCCCTATCACGCCGCGGCGGGGCCGGTCGTCATGCTCGCGCATTCGGAAGCGTTGCGGGACAGATGGATAAGCGCCGATCTGCCGGCGATCACCGAGCGGACCATCACCGATGCGGACCGGCTCGTCGCACACCTCGACGCGATCAGGGAAGCCGGTTACTCGGTGAGCAATGCGGACTATCTGCCCGGGGTCGCCGCGGTCGCGGCGCCGATCCTGGGCCGGGACGGATCGGTGGTCGCGTCCATCAGCGTGGGCGGGCGTGCGGAGGAATTCGAGGGCGACGCCCTGGCCGCGAAGATCGAGAAGGTGTGCGACGCGGGAGCGCGGATCTCGCGGATAGTGCAAGCCCTGCCGCGGGGCTGAGGTCACGCGGCCCACGAAAGCGGGTACCGCCCAACCGGACTGGGACTCGTGGACAAGTCACCCACTCGAGTGCCCGCCACCGTCGCCGCGGCACCATGAAACCGGCGCCGCGAATCACACGGACCGTGCAGGCGCTACCCCTGCACCGGGGGCTGCGTGAGGGACGATTCGTCACAGGACGCTTCAGTCCATTGACTCTTACGATTCTTGGGAAGTCCCGTGCGGGCGCGGTGCGGAGTTCGTCGGTAGCGTGCTCTGCGGACGATTCGCGATCGACGACTGAGTACGGGGTGGCAGTGGAAAAGTGGCGAGCGGCTTTGGGGCGGCTGCGGAAACTCGGTGTGTTCGTTACGGCGGTGGTGCTGGCCGCCGGTGCAGGCGGGGCGGTGGCGGGTGCGGCCCCGATCGCCGCGCCGGCACTCCGGGCCCCGGCCGGGGGGTACCAGGAACTCGTGGTGCCGTCCGATATGGGTCCGATCAAGGTCCAGGTGCAGTGGGCGGCGCGCGGCGGGCGGGCGGCACTCTATGTGCTCGACGGTCTGCGCGCACCGCACGACCACAATCAGTGGACCAGCGATACCGATGTGCTGCGGCGGTTCGCCGGAGACGATGTGACGCTGGTGTTCCCGGTCGGCGGGCATTCGAGTTTCTATGCCGACTGGTACCGGCCGAGTAGTACGAACGGCCAGGCCACGACATACAAATGGGAGACCTTCCTCACCGAGGAATTGCCGGCCTTCCTCGCGAGATACGGTGTCTCACGCAGTAATAACGCCATCGTCGGCGCTTCCATGGGCGGTGGGGCGGCGCTGGCCCTCGCCGCGCATCACCGCGACCAGTTCAAGTTCGCCGGATCCTTCTCCGGATTCCTCAATCCGACGTTCCCGATGTGGAACGAAGCGGTCCGCGCCGCGCTGTGGGACGAGGGCCGGTTCAATGTGGACGATATGTGGGGTCCGGCCGGTGACCCGGCGTGGCACCGCAACGATCCCACCGTGCAGGCCGAACGGCTGCGCGGCCTGCCGATGTACATCTGGGCCGGTAACGGTGTGCCCGGTGCGCCCGACCTGCCCCACGGCGTCGGTAACACCGTGAACGCGATGGGTCTGGAGGCCTTGGCGACAGTGGCCGCGCAGATCTTCCGCGACCGGCTCGCCGCGCTGGGGATCCAGGCCCGCGTCGACCTCGTCGCCGGCACCCACACCTGGCCCTACTGGGAGCAGGCGATCACCACCGCCCGCCCGATGATCCTGGACGCACTCGGCGCGGGCTGACGACGGTGACGCGAGCGTTGGGACCAGTATGCCCACCGTAGGTCAGCGTCTCCGCGACCATGCGCATCACGCCAAGTCCGTGACAGAGATGGACCGCGAATGCGCACCGCCGCTCGACGTCGCGGCACCGGGCCCGGTGCGGCGGAGTCACACCGCTCGAGCTCGGTCATCTCGCCGGCCGGTGGTGCGTCGGAGTGCCACCGCGCGCCGGCGATCCGCGTTGCCGGCCCCGCCCCGAGTCGTCGCCGGGACCGGTCAGTGCGACGCGCCCACCCGGAGCCACGGTCGCAGCAGGTTCTCCTCGGTGGAGGGGCCCATCTGCCATTCGGCGATCCACGGACCGGTGCCCTCACTCGGGTCGAGCGCGCCCTGCTCCACCCACCGGTAGCGGCCGTCGAACAGGTTGCGGGCCAGGCGCACGTCTTCGTCGTCGGTGTTCTCCCACAGCGAGTCGAACAGCTGCCGTACCCGGATCCGGGCCTGCCGGCAGAACACGTCGGCCAGTTGCGCGGCGGCTTCCCCTTCCGCGGTGCCGTCGGCGCGTTCGGCCTGGGCGCGCACACAGGCTGCCGACATCGCGAACAGCTCCGCCCCGATATCGACCAGGCGCCCCAGGAACACCTGCCGGTACTCGAGCTTGGCCTGCCAGCGCGCCATGCCGTACATCAGGGCGCGGGCCTGCTTCCGCGCCATCCGCTCGACGAAGCGCATATGCCGCGCCAGCGGCCCGAAGTCGGCGAACCCGGCCGGTGCCGTGCCAGGGCCGACGGCCAACTGCGGGAACCATTTGGCGTAGAAGCCGCCGGCGCCCGCCGCCGCCTTGGCCTTCTCCTTGAACTCCGCGTTCTTGTCCACCAGTGCCCCGGCGGCGGCCATATGCGCGTCGGCCATCTCGCGGGCGACGAGCAGGCGCATGATCTCACTGGAGCCTTCGAAGATGCGGTTGATCCGCAGATCGCGGACCAGCTGTTCGGCGCCGACCGCGCGCTCGCCGCGGGCCCGCAACGACGCCGCCGTCTCGTAGCCGCGGCCACCCCGGATCTGCACGAGCTCGTCGGCGATCCGGCAGCCCATCTCCGAGGCCCACAGTTTGGCGAGCGCCGCCTCGATACGGATGTCGTTGCGGTTCTCGTCGGCCATGGTCGCCGAGAGATCGAGTACCGCTTCCAGGGCGTAGGTCGTCGCGGCGATGAACGACACCTTGGCGCCCACCGCGGCATGCTCTCCGACCGGCCGTCCCCATTGCACCCGGGCGGTGCTCCACTCGCGGGCGATCTTCACCGACCACTTGGCCGCCGCGGTGCACAGCGCCGGAATCGCGAGCCGTCCCGCGTTGAGCGTGGTGAGGGCGATCTTCAATCCGTCGCCTTCGCGGCCGATGAGATTCTCCCTGGGCACCCTGACGTTGTACATGCGGGTGACGCCGTTCTCGAGACCGCGCAGCCCCATGAACGCGTTGCGCCGCTCCACGGTGATGCCCTCGCTGTCGGCTTCGACGACGAAGGCGGAGATACCGCCGCGGTGCCCGTCGCCCTTGGGCACCCGCGCCATCACCACCAGCAGTTCCGCGACCACACCGTTGGTGGTCCACAGCTTGACGCCGTTCAGCTCGTAGGCCGCGCCGTCGGCCGTGGGGGTCGCGGTGCTGGCGATACGGGCCGGGTCGGAGCCGACATCGGGCTCGGTGAGCAGGAACGCGCTGATCGCGCCCCGGGCGCAGCGCGGGAGGAATCGTTGCTTCTGCTCCGGGGTCCCCGCCAGCTTCAGCGGTTCGGGAACGCCGATCGACTGATGTGCGGACAGCAGTGCGCCCAAACTGGCGTGTACCGAGCCGACCAGCATCAACGCCTTGTTGTAGCCGACCTGGGACAGGCCCTGCCCGCCGTACTCTTCGGGAATCTTCAGACCGAAGCAGCCGAGTTCGGCGAGGCCGCGCACGAAATGCTCCGGAATCCGGCCCTGCTCCTCGATCACGCTGCCGTCGAGGGTCTCGCAGTAGGCCCGGAGCCGCGCCAGATACGCCTCGGTGCGGGCGGTGTCCTCCGCGCTCGGCTTCGGGAACGGATGGATGAGGTCCACCCGGTAGCGGCCGAGGAACATCTCCTTGGCGAAGGACGGTTTGGTCCAGGTGACCTCGCGTGATTCCTCGACCAGTTGCCGGGCCTGCTCCTCGGTGGCGTCGACTTTCGCGGCAGTGGACATGGCATGCCCTCCTCGGAAGTGATGGCGGTCACAGCCGAGTGTAGGAGCCTTTGTTACCCGTCGGTAGCCCTCGAATGGTGAAGGATTTGTGTCGACCGGAGCCCGAGCAGCCGGCCACTGTCGCCGAGTCGGAATGCCCTACATCTCGTCGGGGGCGGAGATGCCGAGCAGGCCCAGGCCGGTCGCCAGGGTTCGGGCCGTGAGATCGCACAGGGCCAGGCGACTGCCGCGGCTCGGTTCCTCGGCCTTCAGGACCTGGCAGCGCTCGTAGAACGTGGTGAACGCCGACGCCAGCCCGTAGAGATAGTTCGCGAGCCGATGGAATTCCATACTCTCCGATACCGCGGCGACGATATCGGGGAAGGCGAGGAGTTCGAGCGCCAGCGCGCGTTCCGCCGGCTCCCCGATCCGCACGGGGGCGCCGTCGCGGACAGGGGCCACGCCGCCGCGCCGGAAGATCGACCGGATGCGGGCGTGCGCGTACTGGAGGTAGGGGGCGGTGTTGCCCTCGAAGGAGAGCATGCGGTCGAAGTCGAAGGTGTAGTCGCGGAGCCGGTCGGTGGACAGGTCCGCGTATTTGATCGCCCCGATACCCACCGCGCGGGCGACCTCGGCGCGGGCCGCTGCGCCGAGCTCGGGATTCTTCTCCGCGATCGCCCGGGTGGCCCGGTCGACCGCCTCGTCGAGCAGGTCGACGAGTTTGATCGTTCCCCCGGCCCGGCTGCGCAGCACCTTGCCGTCGGCGCCGAGCACGGACCCGAACCCGATATGCGTGGCCCGCGCCGGTGGGGCGAGCCAGCCCGCCTCCCGGGCAGTCGTGAACACCATCGCGAAATGCTGCTGCTGCGGCATCCCCACCACATACAGCAGCCGGGTGGCGCCCAGGGTGAGAAGCCGGTCGCGGATCGCGGCGAGATCGGTGGTGGCGTAGCCGTATCCGCCGTCGCTCTTGCGGACGATCAGCGGCAGCGGTTCGCCGTCGCGGCCGGTGAACCCCGCGGGGAACACACAGTCGGCACCCTCACTGCTGCGCAACAGCCCGAGCCGGTCCAATTCCGCTATCACCGAGACGAGTTCATCGTTATAGGCGCTCTCGCCGACGAAATCGGCTTCGACCAACCGGACGCCGAGGCTGTCGTACACCTTCATGAAGTACCGCTTCGATTCGGCCACCAGCAGCCGCCACAGCCGCAGCGTGGCCTCGTCACCGCCCTGGAGCAGGACCACCCGCCGCCGCGACCGCTCCTTGAACTCGTCGGAGCCGTCGAATTTGCGCCGGGCCGCGGTGTAGAAGGTGTTCAGGTCGCCGACGGAGAGCTCGGCGGCGGCCTCCGCCTCGCCGATATCGAGCAGATGCTCGATGAGCATGCCGAACGGAGTCCCCCAGTCGCCCAAATGATTCCGCTTGATCACCCGATGACCCAGCCACTCGGTGATCCGCACCGCGGCATCCCCGATGATCGTGCTGCGGAGGTGTCCGACGTGCATCTCCTTGGCGGTGTTCGGTGCCGAATAGTCGACCACCACGGTTTCCGGTTCCACGGGCGGGACACCCAGGCGGTCGTCGGCGCCGACCGCGCCGGCCATGCTGCCGAGAACCTGCGCTCGCAGTGTCATATTGATGAACCCCGGCCCCGAGATCTCGGTGTGCTCCACCAGATCATCGAGGTCGGCGGCCGCCAGCATCGCGGCGGCGACATCGCGAGGTTTGCGACCCAGGCGCTTGGCCGATCCCAGGGCGGCATTCGACTGATAATCGGCGAACTGTGACCGCTGGACCAGCGGGTCGACGGGTTCACCGACCACGGCCTCGAACGCGTGCGCGAGGCGATCGGACAGAATCTGCTCGGGGGTACCCACGGAGCAGAACCCTAGCGAACGCCGCACCGCGGGATCGATGGGAACCATTTCCGGACTTGCCGATCGCGCTGATCGGGTGTGGACCAGCGTGGCTCGCCACTGCGCCGGTTCCATTACCTACACCGGTTCGACGACTCTCCTGTACGACCTACAGCGACCTGCTGGTCGACGGACGCGAAGGCGTCTCTCGGCACTCCGGGCTGTTGACCACGTCGGCTCCCCGGCTGGCGCGCAGCTCCGCCATGGGGTCGTAGCGTCGCAACACCTCTGCCTGCACCAGCTCCTCGCGGGTCGCGGCATCGAGACTCCATGAGGTGAAGTATTCACGCGCCTCGTCCCAGCTTCCGGTTTCCCTGGCCGCGCGCAGCAAATCCCTGGACCGCAGCATGAACTGTATGACGATGGGACAGTCCGGGTTGTCCCACCAGAAATCCGAGAATGCTTCGAACTTACCGAATTTGGCAACCCAGCTGTCGAATGACGGATTCGGATAGTGCAGGATGACCGGGTGGTCGACGGTGCGTTGCTCACCCTCGTAACCGCTGAACGAATGCACTCCTGCTTTCACTCCGGGTGACACGCGGACAGCGCTCTTGCCGTTGCCGTACGCCATGAAATCGGCCCGGCCGTTGACCCGGAAGAGGGTGCATTGGGTGAAGCAATTGGTGACATCGTGGTTCAGCGGAACCGCCTCATGGTTCATGAAGGTGATGTGTCCCACGTGGTCCATCGTCTGCCAACTGTGATCACCTCTGTCGTAGAAGATCTCGTCGCCGTCAAGGGGAATGAGCCACGAGATTCCTTCGGTGAGTGCGTAGGAGACGGCCTCCCTGTAGTTGGCGACTTCGCGGTTGAAAAGCCCGGACGGCGTCAGGTCGGTGCGAGGTGTGACACCGGGCACCAGCAGAACTCGATCATCCTCTGTGAACGGTTCGAAGAGCGGTCGTTGGCCGGGGTCATCCATGAAGATCATGATGATATCCGCACGGCGCAGGTGATACTCGATCCAGTAGTGAAGGCTCGGGCCCGGATCCATAATCGTCGAACAGATGAGCAGGCCTTGCTGAATCGAGGCCGAGCAATTCGTGTTCACGGCCGAAGTCTAGCAATTCGAAGCTCTCCGGTTGGAAGGTTGCCTTCTTCGGTGGGAAGGAGCATGAGCCCTCCGCAAATGCTCATGAATCGGAGGGATGCTCGGCGTGGGAACTATTGTATTGCGGAGAATCGACCCGCCTGTTGTG
This sequence comes from Nocardia sp. NPDC004568, assembly GCF_040609955.1. Lineage (NCBI taxonomy): Bacteria > Bacillati > Actinomycetota > Actinomycetes > Mycobacteriales > Nocardiaceae > Nocardia > Nocardia sp. NPDC004568. Next base: position 26,263 of record NZ_JBEXLL010000020.1, on the reverse strand, counting down.
TCTGTCGCTCTGCTGTCCCTGGCCGATCCGGCTCGCGGTGGCCTACCGCGGGACAGGATAGCGGCGCATCCATTTGTTCATAATCCATTTTTCGCCGGCGAGCACCGGAAGTCCGGCGTGTATGGTAGCCGGATCGAGCTGACCTCTCTTGTTGAAGTATCGGAAGTAGAGTGCCTGACCCTTGCGGGGGGAAAATGATATACCGGGGTCGGGAAAAAATGTCTCGCCGCCGGCTTCGACATCGTTCAAATATATTATGAGTGTCGCGGCCCGCTGGCCGCCGCCGCTGAGGTGGGCGATACTGCCGGGATCGTTCGGTGAATAGAAATCGAAATGGCGCATGTACTGGCCCCCCGTTCGATATCGTACGACCTGTAGACCCTCTCCGTACTCCACCGGGCAGTTCATCAGTACAGAGATCCGTCGCTCGACCGAATCGATAACCGGATTCTCGGAAATTCCGAGCGTAAGGCTCTCGCTGGTCCGGGTCTCCGCTTCCTCGAAGAGGCCGGTGGTGGGGTCGATGGTCGCGGAAGGTCGTAATCGGTTCTCGGCTATCTCGATTATCCGGTCGCACTCCTCGGCGGAAAGCGCGTTGTCGAACAAGGCTATTTGCGGCCGCTCTACTCGCATCAGTACGCGGACCGTGCGATCGTGAGTGTGAACGACCCGGTCCGTTGAAATGGGGCCGGGGTCGTATTCATACGGCACGGCGCCGGACATTTCTCCCCGCAGCAATGCGTGCACTGCTGTCATGGCCGCATTCTTGTCGAAGCCTTGGTCTGCGATGTATTCGATGACCGACTCGGGCGAATGTCCCTGTTCGAGTTTCCCATTGATCCAGGCATTGATTCTGTTTTGCGTCGAATCATCCAGTGCCGCCGTCATGTTCGCAGACTAACACTGACTTTTCACTTCCCGCCTCGGTGCGGAGGGTGACCGAACGTCCTGGGGGTCTGTCATCGATAGTGATCGAGAGCGCGGTGTCGTACCTGATCGGCCCTCGTTGCCGCCCGAAGGCCCGTCTCGCGGCGCATATGATTTCCGAGTATTGGTCCCGGTCCGCGGATCTTCTGAGGTACCGGTTCCTGACCTGTGGGTTTGCTACCGGTTCCCGGTTCCTGGCGTCTGTTGATGTAAGCCGAGGGGGTGGCCGGCGCCCAAGGCCGGGCCGCCTCGGCCGGTTGCCGGATGGCGTGACGAGTCCGGCCGGGGAACCTGTCTATTCCCTGTGTTGGTGATAGTGGACGGCCCGGAGGGAGGGTCGCGCGTTACCTCTTCGGCATTCGCGGTTCCTCTCTCCGTGCTCCCGTGGAGAGATGCGGTCGCAGGCGCTGCCTGCTTTCGTATTGATCCGGCAGCCCGAATCGATTCCCTGTCAAGTATTGAGCCGAGCGCTGTCGACCTGCGAAGTCATGGTGCTGTGCGGTGCTTCGAGACGGGTCGGTTCCGAGCGGTGCCGGTGTCGGGCCGAGTCGGTCACCCAGGTGCCGGATGTCGTACAACACATCCTTCGGTCACGCGGTGTCGATCCCGCCCGAGCGTTGCGGATCCGAGTTCGAACCGGTCCGGTCGGCGCCGGATGGCAGACGAAGCGAGCTGTCGGTTTTCGAAGTTCGGTAGTCTATCCGGGCGTCGATTCGGTAGCGTACATCGGCGCGATCTGTACGGGCAGTATGAAGCGAGGTGCGTGAGGTCGAATGCAGCTGCAGCTCTGGCTATGCTCCGCGCCGATGCTCTCTGCGGCCGGCCTGGCAGTGTGCTGCTGATGTCGATTGTCAGTCCGTCCCGTTGCACCGGTCGCTGCCGTGCATTGCCCTCTGCGTATAGATCGCGGTCGGGCGGATCGGTTCACGCCGCTGTGAGAAGGTTCGACAGTTGAGTATCCACATACCGAGCGAGGTTGTGTTCTTTCTCAATATCCTGGGTATCCCCTATCCGGATGTCGATGTGGATCAAGTGCGCGAGCTGAGCCGGACCGTCGAGGAACTCGCCACCGAGGTCAGAGAAACCTATGACGAGTCGACCAACACTGTCGAAGCCTTGGGATCGGCTATTTCCGGGGATTCCTACCAGGCAATTCTGGTGATGTGGGCGCAGAACAAAGGAATGATGTCGGAGCTGGATACCGCATTCGGTATTGCATCGACAGCGCTCGATATCGCAGCAGATGTCATCGAGGCGATACAGATCGCCGTGCTCATCGAACTGGCAGCACTCGCGGCGAGTTTCATTGCGAGCATAGGGACTCCGGCTGGACCGGTTACCGGTCCCGCGATCGCGGCCACAACACGCTATCTGCTCAAAGAAGTGACCAAGGCGTTGATGTGGTATATCGCGGCCGAGGTCATGTTGAAAGCCATTCAGCCGCTCCTGGACAAGTTCGACCTCTTTCTTCGCGATGCGCTACGTCCACCCGGCGAAGTCCCTTCATCCGGCACCGGATCGACCTACAGCCTCGACCCTGATGAAGTCGAGCGCTATATCAAGATCCTGGACAGTCAGGCCGATGATATGAAGTCCCACGGCGAGAAGTTCGCCGAGAAGGTGGACGGCTTCGATTTCGCCACTCCCGGCCTACCCGTGACACCTGCCGATTGGTCGGACCCTTCCGGAGAACAACCGTTCACGCAAACTCGACCTGATCCGCTTCTGAACGTGTTGTTCCCCGGTGGGTTCCCGGAAAGCCCACAGCCTTCTGCCGAAACGTCTTCCCAGAGTGCTCCGAAGGCGGACTCCGCTCCGGGCGCCGACTCTGTGGCGCCTGGAGAGGGACTTGCGGGTGGCGACACCCGTTCGCCGGCTACGGCCTCGCCCGGCCACCAAGCGAATGGGCCGGAGGCCGGCGCCTCTGAATCGGTCCAGCCGGGCGCGCCAGGGTCTTCCGTCTCCTCGATGAACACCCAAGCTGAGGGTCTCGATTCCGTCGCGCAAGGTGGAGATCGCGTGTCGATCGCTCCCGGTAGTGCGGAAAACAGCCCGGAACGCGCCGAATCGGATGCTGCGCAGAGCAGAGTCGGCGAAACCGTGGGAATGGCTCCTACGGGGATTACACAGTCGACTCCGTCGACGACGCAGTCGCAGACGTCGTCCACTTCGGGTGGGCAACAGCGTCCCGCCGACGCCGCGGCGAACAACGCGGCGAACAAAGGGCAGGCGGGCGCCGCCCGATCCGCGGCCGGCGCTGGACCGACGCAAGGGGCGGCCGCCCGGTCCGCGGCCACCGCTGCTTCCGATAGCAAGCCGCCGTCTGTCGGCAAGGGATCGCGGACACCCTGGTCACGTGCGGGCGGCAAGGCGGCCCGCGTGGCGGCATCCGCGAAAGGCTCCGACGAGAAAACGTCGGCGATTTCTGTGGGAGAAACCGGGGACCGTGGAGAGGCGAACCAGACAGCACAGTCGGGATCAGAAAATTCGCAGAGTGCTGGGCCACAGGTGTTCGCGCCGGCTACCGGGGGGCCACCGACCCAATCGTCCAGCGGCGAGCCGGTCGGCCAGGATCGCGAAGTCTCGGCCGATCCTCCACAGAAGGAGCCCGACCCATCCGCGGTTACCGGTCGGCCTCGATCGGGATGACACGACCTCGACGCGGAGGACGCCACTCCGTATTCGATGGTGGGTCGGTTCTGGCGGATACAGGAGCATCTCCCGCACCGGTCAACACGTCCGCGACCGCGCTCGACCCACTCGAGAACGCCATCGGCTGGAACGGTTCGGTCGACGCAGTACGCGCTGTTGACTCGATGCCCCGCAGTCCCCGATTTCAGGTGACCTTCCCGACCTTGGGGATAGTTGAAAATGGGGCGAGCCGACCAGCAACTCGGTGGTCGACCGCGCCTCTGTCGTACAAAATTCGCGGTCCTGCCGGTTGTCGAAATGCTCTCACTCGATCGAGCCCGCCGGTTGGGTACCGATATCACCGACGACGAGATATTGCGGCGCACCACCCCCCGGGCATCGGGCGGTGTGGATACAGCTTGGGCGTGATGTGCAAACGGGCGCGCGGAGGGGCCCTCTCAGGGGCTGGAGGATGTAGTGGCTAGACGGGGTCTGATGTCAGCGGTCGGCGACGCGCTCGGGTCGGCCGCGCGCATGGTTTCCGATCGAATCCCGCCCTGGATGCGGCGCAACGGTTCCGAACGTGCCCAACGGGCACTCGACGCGGGGCGTGACGCGGATTTGCAGGCCCGGCAGGGTGTACCGGCGCAGCCTGCGCATCCGCCGCAGCCTGCGCAGGCGGTTCCGCATCCTGGCGATGTGCGGGTTGCGGGCGGGCCGCCGCAGCCTGCGCATCCCCCGCGACCGGCGCATCCGCCGCAGCCTGCGCATCCGCCGCAGCCTGCGCATCCGCCGCGACCGGCGCATCCGCCGCGACCGGCGCATCCGCCGCGACCGGCGCATCCGCCGCAGCCTGCGCATCCGCCGCAGCCTGCGCATCCGCCGCAGCCTGCGCATCCGCCGCAGCCTGCGCATCCGCCGCAGCCTGCGCATCCGCCGCAGCCTGCGCATCCGCCGCAACCGGCCGCGGGTGATGGCCCGGCGAGTGGTCCGGC